>JABDCJ010000004.1 GCA_013288145.1 Nitrososphaerota archaeon
CAAAGTAGAATAGATTAAGGAGCAATCTTCCTCCGCACTTATTTACAGCGAATTGTGCGGGAGATTGTTCTGCACCGTTTTCTCGAGAAAAAAATAGAGGTAGAAACTGAGAATTGGTAAAGCAACAAAAAGACAAAGATGAAGTCGAAGTAAGAATTGCCGAAGCTCTAACAAGAGACGTAGGCAGAGGCATCGCGAGGGTTGATCCGGATATTGTTTCCAAAATGGGATGGGTCAGCGGCGATGTAATTGAGATTGAAGGTAGAAAAAAGACGTATGCCCTTCTGTGGCAGGGTCCGCAGAGTGATGCAGGACAGGGCTTGATGAGGATCGAC
Organism: Nitrososphaerota archaeon; assembly: GCA_013288145.1. Next base: position 336 of record JABDCJ010000004.1, read on the forward strand.
GGAGCTACTAGAAACAATGCTGGAATCGGCATTGATGACAAGGTATCGATCCGAAAGACGATATCTGCATACGCAGATGTCATCACGCTAGCTCCAACCGAGCCACTTCGGATCACCGGTGGCGAAGAATATTTAGGGCAGCTGCTTGACGGCAGGGTCGTAGGGAAGGGCGACATGATTTCGATTCAGGTCATGAACCGGAGAATCGATCTCATCGTCACACGAGTTGAACCGGACACCGGGGCAGTCATAGTCGGTGACAACACTCGAGTTGCAATCAGCGAGGAAGTTGCAAAGCCTCAGCGGAATTTGCCGAGGATCACGTACGAGGACATCGGCGGACTACGAAATGAAGTTACAAAGGTCCGCGAGATGATCGAGCTTCCGATGAAACATCCGGAGCTCTTTGAGCGTCTGGGCATCGAAGCACCAAAGGGAGTACTCCTCCATGGTCCTCCAGGAACTGGAAAGACTCTGCTCGCAAAGGCGGTTGCAAACGAGACGAATGCGCACTTTATCAGCATCTCCGGTCCTGAAATCATGGGCAAATACTACGGAGAAAGTGAAGAGAGGCTTCGCCAGATCTTCGAGGAAGGCCAGAAGAATGCTCCGAGCATCATATTCATCGACGAAGTAGACAGCATCGCGCCAAAGCGTGAGGAAGTCACGGGTGAAGTCGAAAAACGCGTTGTCGCTCAGCTTCTATCGCTGATGGACGGCATGGAAGCTCGCGGCAAGGTCGTTGTCATCGCGGCAACAAATAGACCGGATGCAATTGATCCGGCACTGCGAAGACCTGGGCGATTCGACAGGGAAATCGAGATCGGTGTTCCAGACCAGCCGGGTAGGCTCGAGATTCTGCAAATCCACACAAGAGGAATGCCTCTGGAAGACGATGTGGATCTACAAAAACTCGCTTCGTCGTCCCATGGTTTCGTAGGAGCAGACCTCAATGCTCTGGCAAAAGAAGCTGCGATTCGCTCTCTGAGACGCTTTCTTCCGAGTATTGATTTGGAGAAAAAGTCAGTTCCGGCCGAGACGCTAAAGAAGATCAAAGTGAAAATGAGCGACTTCCAGGAAGCTCTTACCGAGGTGGAACCTTCTGCCCTAAGAGAAGTACTGGTTGAAGTGCCAAACGTCCACTGGTCCGATGTTGGTGGTCTTCCTTCGGTAAAGAGAGATCTGGAAGAGTCTGTCGAGTGGCCTATCAAGTACCGAGATGTGTTCGATTACGCAAAGACACGGCCCCCGAAGGGAATTCTCCTCTACGGACCCCCGGGGACTGGAAAGACCCTGCTCGCAAAAGCAGTTGCCAATGAAAGCGAGGCAAATTTCATCAGCATCAAGGGTCCCGAGCTGCTATCAAAGTGGGTCGGAGAATCCGAGCGTGGAGTGCGCGAGATCTTCCACAAGGCAAGGCTCGCAGCGCCGTGCATCATTTTCATGGACGAGATCGACTCCTTGATTCCGACGAGGGGAGGAGGCTTCGGCGATAACCAGGTGACGGAGCGGGTAATCAGCCAGGTGCTCACTGAGCTGGACGGGCTGGAAGATCTGCGTGATGTCGTCATAATCGGCGCAACTAACAGACCCGACATGATCGACCAGGCTCTCTTGAGACCTGGAAGGTTCGACAAACTCCTCTACGTACCGAACCCAGACCTTGAAGCAAGGAAAGAGATCTTCAAAATCCACATCAAAGACCGTCCGCTTGGTAAGGACATCAACGTGGATGATCTCGCAAAGAGGACTGACGGATACAGCGGTGCTGACATTGAGGCAGTCGTTGATACCGCGGCGATGCTGGCAATCCGCGCTTACGTCGACAAGTACCGTGGAAGCGACGTGCTAAAGGCGAAGCTGAAGGAGCTCGAAATCTCGAAGAAGGACTTTGATGAATCGATGTCGAAGGTAAAGCCTTACTCAAAGTCTGATCTCGGGCGAAGACAGCTTTCACCACTTGAAAGCTCCGGAATGAGTCCGATTGGTTAGGGCAATACTAGCCAAAGAGAGGGTTTACCCCTCTCGTTCCTTCTGTTTTTCTTCAATTGCTTAGGGCGTATTCTACTATCGGTAGATATCTTCGCCCTGCGGAGCGCGCCTTGTTCCAGAAATCTCTCCGTCCTCGTCTACTTCCAGTCCTTCAATTTCCGCCTTTTGAATCGCCTCGGCTAATTCTTTTGATTGTGCGACGAGGTCAGTAGTGTCTACGTGAAGCTGAATCAGTCTCGATAAGACATCAAAGATCGCGATCAGGGACTTTGGGTGGGGGATTGGCTCGCCGTGATCCACTGAGAGCTTGTAGCCTCTGATCCCGTGTAGTTTAGACAGAGGTACTATAACGTTAGCAAAGTAAAACGCTGACTCGCTTTTCACAATGGTCGCGCCGGCGTCCTGAAGTTTAGAAGCCCCTATTTCGTCAGAAGAGAAACCCAGAACCTTGGGAGCTTCCGTCGGGGATAGAACCGGCTGCGACCATCTTGCCCCGATGGAGATCAGCTCAGCTACTCCGAGCTTTTGAGCGTAATCAAGTACGGTCTGACCGTATTCGTACTCGCTTTCCAGAGGCGAAGAGTGCCCGGCAAATAACAGGTAATCCCTCGATTTCCCCGAATGTAAGTAAAAATTGTTCGAGAGCATGCTCGAAATTCCAGATCTTGAAATCCTGATCTCGGGCGACATTGCAGACGAGTACAGACTCGCGATTTGCTTGAATTCGAGTTTTTTCAATAGATATTTCCCCAGCTCCCGAGCCTGCGAGTAAAGCAAGCGGTACTGAGGGTTCGCGGTAGAGACCGATACAAGGAGAACTGGATCGCGCAAGCCACTCTGTTCAGAGATGATTTCGAGTCTTTTCCACATTTTCCTGCTCACTCCAACAAGATCCTATAATTGCGGGCAGCTTAGCCTATATCAATTTGGCCCAAAGCGCTTTTTGCGAGGATGGGGGGCCCATGTATCTCGGGAATAAATCGATGAATATTGCTTTTATCCAAATTCTTTCGAACCTCTACTAGAAATCTCCCAAATGACTGAAGAGTTGCACTGTCCTTGCTGTGGCGGTCTTATGGTTGAAGAGTCGAGAAAGGCGAGGTCAGTGACTGTTAGATGCACGGTCTGCCGGGTCAGCGATGTCAGATTGATCTACAACGATTCAAATGTTTGATATTTAGTGCAATGCCGTTCTTCAAGAGAGAACGGGCGTTCTGAAAATATCTTTGAAATAAAACCGCTCTGTAAACTTGCAATGGAAATAGCATGAAACTGGGGTTTGCAAGGCGTCCCTCGATCAGGATTTTTCTTGTTGCCATAGTTCTAATCGTAGCCATAGGTGCAGCCGTCGGCATCATGAACTTTGGCTCAACTATGACCTCAAGCACAACTCAAGACTTTGCAAATGGAGCCGTCAATGGGCCAGCCGGCAGTGGAGCTCTACCTTATGGCGTTACCGATTCTTCCAATAGCGGGAACTCTGCTCCCACGAACCAACCTGTTACGCAGAGTAATGCCGGAGGTACGGTTACGACCCTGACCGAGTCTTCTGTCGCTGCAACAAGCTCCTCGTCTTCCTTCCTGCCCTATACAAACTCCGGGAATTCAAGCGGAAGCGGCGGCAATATTCAGCCGCAGGCGAACTCGCCCCAAATCCAGAAATCGAACCAGAGCGGTTTTATCGAATTTTTCAGTAACATGACCATTCAGGTGATTTCGACGCAATCTGCATTGAGTAGGGCGACCGCAGTTGCGTACAGTCTCGGGGGTTATCTCGCATTTTCCTCATACAGCAACATTAGCTCAATTGCAGTTCTCCGGGTTCCAGCTGCAAATTACGTCACTGCACTTTCACAAATCGAGGGACTCGGAAACTTGACCGGATTCTCTTCAAACTCTAATGACGTTTCAATTCAATACACGGATCTCAATGCAACGCTCCAATCGCTACTTACTGAGCAGGCGTCTCTTCTGAAGCTCGTGAATTCTTCCACCTCACTGAATACTACTCTCTTGCTCGAATCGCAGATACAAAGTGTCGACTCTCACATCAACGAGATACAGAGCGAGATTTTGCAGACCAGGCTTTTGATAACATACTCAACTATTACGACGACGTTCAATGCCAGAATATCCGGTCCGACGCCGGCACCGTTAAAGATGAAGCTCACGGCAACACCGACCTCGGGCTTGAATCCACTTTCAGTTACATTCAATGCAATTGTAGCCGGTGGAAGCCAGCCTTACATCATCAACTATGACTTTGGCGATGGTTCGAACTACCAGGGTCAGAGTGTAATCCATACGTTTACTAGCTCCGGCACTTTCAACGTGACCGTTACGGCAACAGATGCATCCGGAAATGCAATTTTGAATTTCACAACGATTCACGTAAAATCTCCGCCAGTAGCTGCCGGGTTTTCAAGTTTCGGAAGCTATGCGCTCGGACTGCTCGTAAGTGTCGTTGAGGGGATCATCGAAGTTGCGGTTGTCCTACTGCCGATAGCTCTTGTCGTGACTGCAATTGTTCTCCCGTTCAGAAATAGACTGCGGGCCACGAGCAAGAGCGAAGTCAAGAGCTGAACTATCCGTATTGCTTCAACTGCAATTGTTTTCTCGGAAAAATTCCGGTACGTTTTCGTAAAAATCCTATAAAGCAGACCGGCCGGGGTTTGTTCCTTAACGTAACTCAAAATAAGCCGTCTTCAAAAGCAGGTGTCATTCTTCACAAATGCCAAAGTGTCCAAAATGTGGGAGAAAGTTCAACTCCCTTCAGGCTCTAAGGAGCCACTTTAACGCAGTTCATCCCAATGAAAGGTTTGTCGCGCCGAGGTCTACCTCTTCCAGAAATTTGATGCTCGCTCTCGTCATAGTAATAATTGTCGTGGGCAGCGTTGTCGGTGGTCTGATTTACGTCTCGTCGAAGGGCCCGATTTCGGCCACTACAGAAACCGGGTTGCTTCGGAGTCCCATTTCGTTTGCACTTTACCAGAACCTTACCGGAGTTTCCTTCTCTACGCTGTCAGCGGTCGGCAATGGCGCCAGCGACGTCACTCCACCCACGACGATATCTTCCTCACCCCTGGTGAACGGAACGAAGCCCGAGATCTTGTATATCGGGGCAGAGTTTTGCCCCTACTGCGCTGCGGAGAGATGGTCTCTCGTGGTTGCCCTCTCTAAATTCGGCAACTTTTCAAATCTGGAGTACATGCAGTCAGCAGTAGATGACGGAAACATCGCCACGCTATCTTTCCTCAATTCAAACTATTCGAGCAAGTACGTTTCTTTCGTATCGGTTGAAAACCAGGATCGAAATCACGCCACGCTCCAGGTTCCAAATGGTCAGGAGGAAGCGCTGTGGCAGGAGTTTAATCCTAATTCGTACCCATTCGTTGACATTGGAGGACAGTACGTACTCAAAACCTCGCAGTTTACTTTCACGGATCTATCAAACTTGAACTGGACACAAATCGGTTCGCAGCTGAATAATCCGTCCAGTCCGACCGCAAAGGCTATCGATGGTGCAGCCAACAGCCTGATTTCCATTATTTGCAATCTCACAAAGCAGAACCCTTCCAGTGTTTGTAGCCAAACTTACCTGAGCACGATCACCGTCGCTTACACCATGCCCTCGTCTGCGAGCTCGCCTCCCATGATTGCAATAACTGCGTCCTGGGCCGGAGAAACTGCACCGATGATGAAAGTTGCAAAACCTGCTTTCTAAAATCTTCATCGCGCTGTCAATCTTGGGAATCGCCGACGCGATTCTTACAGCTTTGGAGTATACGGGCAGCGGTTTAGGGCACTGTACGATAAATCAGGTTGTGAATTGTCAAACTGTAATTTCAAGCGGTCACACTTCGATCGCTGGCATCCCGTTCTGGGTTGCTGGAGTGATCTGGTTTCCGCTACTTCTCATTCTCGGGCTGGTTCTATCGAAAGGAGGCACTTGGAGGTTGAGAGGAGAAATTCTATTACCTGTACTGATGATAGGAAATCTGTTTACTGTTTATCTGTGGTACCTTGAACTTGGGGTAATTGGCGCGATATGCCCGTACTGCGTTTCTCTCTACATCATCAACTATGCCTTGACCGCGCTGGTTATTTTCGATCTAATTTCCTGAAGGATTTAGTTCCAGATTATAGACAAAGCTCAATTGTTTCTGTCGATGAAATGAAGTCCTATATCAGGAACGGAACGCGCGAAAGTTAGTGACAAAGCTTCCTTCAGTTTCTTTCTTCCAGTCTGCTACTCCTGAAACTATATGCAAAGGAGTACTTTTCCTCATTGAGATATGAGGGAATATTCGGAATCAGAGTTAGAGAAATTCGGTATTTTTTTGCTAGCATATTATTTTGAAAAGGAGAATGAAAAAGAGTATGAGAACAAACCACTAAGAGAAATGGTTCAGGAAGCAACGAAAGCTTGGCTTCATGAGGAAGAAAAACAAAAAGAGGAATTGCGCAAGCGTTAACTCATGAAAGGCCTCGTCGCGGAAAAGAAACAATTTGGCTAAAGACGGTTTGTTGGAACAAAAACCCCATATGTACAAAGGTGAAACAGTCAGAATTTTGTCTGCCATGTCATAGAATTGGAACAGAACCAGATGGGAGGTTCTGTTGCAATTCTAGGACACGGCTCCGGATTTTCTTTGTGTTTCACGTTTGGACATAGCGGCATTTTGAATCAAAGTCAGAAACTTGTCAGCTCCCTCGACTTTAACACCGGAAGCTTCCGCCGGAGTCTTACCGTTCAAACTCTCATGTGGTCTTACAAAATTGTGGTAGATCTGTAGTCCGGGAAGAATAGGCGTGTTCTCTACTTTTAGTCCTCTCATGGTTTTTTCTCTATCCCTAATCTCTCCGTTCATGCGTTCCATTTTGTTGTTGTGTCTCTCACCATCTAGAGCGATTTCTGAAATGTGCCTTGTCATTTCCGGAGAGAATTCTCTTTTGTATGCTGTGTGGAAATTCGGAGCTCCATCGCTGATCAAAGTTCTCGGTTCAATTCCCGCTAGTTCTCTAGCTTCCCGGAACATCGGTCGTACATCGCTCTCCCCTTCGTGATCTGCTACTTGTTGAGCAATCCAAAAACGAGTTTGATCATCCATCATTGAGAACAGGTATTTCATATCGCCTTTGACTTTGAAATAGAGCTCGTCAGTTCTCCATGTTGGAGAGGCATTGAAACCGATACTTTCAACGTAACCTTTCATTAGTTTAACGAATTTTCCAATCCACCGGAAGATAGTAGAGTACCCGACATTAACTCCCTGAAGTATAAGGAAATTCTGTGTATTCCTCAAACTCTCTCCGGAAAAGTAGAGCTGGAGAGCTTGTGTTACTGCTTGTGGACTAGCGTGTAATTTCTCGAAACCGAGATTGAATGAGAACCTTTTCCCGCACACTTTACACGAGTACCTTTGTAAATCGTCGTACTTGTTGTGGGTTAGTCCATGCTTTACAACGTTTTCAGAATTACATTTAGGACAAACCAATTTTCCGATTGGTGAAATGACTTTTCTGATTGCTTGTCCTTTTGCTACTTCTAATCTTAATTTGCTAGAGAATTCAACAGCGAATATGTGCTTGCATTTCTTATCCCGCCAAACGTGATCAGGACAAGAACATCTCCAACCTGATTCAGTTTTGATAACCTGATAGTATTCATTCCGGGTTTGAGACTTTACCGAATAGAGATCGTGTTCTAGTCTTGCGATTTCTCCGATTAGAGAAATTTCTCTACCGCGTACTTCTCTCATGTTGATTTGTTCTCCGGAATTGTTAGTGCTGGACATATTCCATTAACTACCGATTGGTATATTCCAATACCTATATTAAGGTTGTTATAGGTATCTAATGGTAGTGAAACATGTAGTTTGGCTATGCAAAAAGTCATGGTCTCAATATCGGACGAAATGATGAAAGCTTTAGAACAGGAGCGAAAAGCTCGCAAACTCGAAACGGTTCCGGAGACCGTAAGGTCGGTACTCGGAGAATATTTCAAACAAAAAGCGATTGAGGAAAAGTAGGACTCATTGAAGAGAAAATATGCTCTCGCATTTGAAACTGCACTATTAATTGCAGTCTTAGTTGCCTCGGCATTATTGACTCTTTCAGGATCCATTGATATTTCATTCATCGTAATTTTTCCGGCTATCGCTCTTGGAACACTCCTAACGATCAACGTAATTGGGAAAAAGAGATGGTGGACTAGAAAGAGGAAAATCAACTATGCGCTTTTGGTCGCTTTCATAGTTTGGCTCGCGATAAGTACCTCTATTCCTTTGACAGTTTACGGTTCTGCATTTTTCCAAGTTGTTTTCAATACTGCTAACGCTAATATCCCGTACACCTATCAGCTTCCCGGAGAACAGAAAATCACCTATGATGCAAATTGGATTTTGCTGACTCCCGGATTTCCAAGTGTAGATAATCCGATACAATTTACCTTGCTTATCACAAATGTCAGCGTCAATGAGACGTACTTCATGGCTAACTATGGTTGCCTGAATTTTCTGAACGGTACTACTCCGGGAAATCTCGGAAACAATCCTTACTGCTTGCAACCGATCAACATTGACGGAGCACCAGTTCTCTATAAGATCACTCTTGGGAGCGTTGGGTTCACTCAGCCGGGGCCGACTTGGTTCTTTCTCTACCCGGAACCACCCAAGAGCAATCCTCAAGCTAAATTTCAGGAAGATGTTTCGGTTTTCAAACAATTTGATGGTCAAACTCCATTTGTAACGGTCGGCCCTCAATCAGATACTTTATCTCTAGAGCTGAACGAATTTGCTGCAAAACTAGCTGTCACTCTGGGCTCTTTCAGTATCTTGCTCTTGCAACCCTTGATCGAAGGACTTCTCCTTCGGAACAAAGAGAATCAACAAAGTACCACCATACGCTACCAAGAACCCAGTAGTACTCCAAATCTGGCCAAAGACGATCCCCAGAAACATAATCAAAATCCCGGCGCAAATCAAGGAAAGGCTAAACATCGCCATCGGCATCGAATAATCTTCTTCGGTAGGAGTTTCCGGACTGTGTTCCATCTAGCAGGCCGCTCTCCCTCGTTCCTGAACGCCGGATAGTTCCCGGCCGCTCTGACACGGCACGTGTCCAAGCGTGAAACGGGTAGAAATAGTATTCCAATGTCCATCTATTGGAACAGAACCAGATGGGAATCCTTATACGGCTCCGATATCGAATAACCGATATCGGTAAAGTCACATGTTTGGCTTTGGACATTTTAAAGGCGGAAGGCGGGGTTGGCTAAGACCCTGGATACTCTCAATCGTAAGCAGATCGCCGAAAAACGGCGCAGAAATAATGGATGAAATCGAGAAGATGAGCTGGGGAGGCTGGCGCCCTTCTCCGGGTTCAATCTATCCTCTTCTCGAGGAAATGACAAAGGACGGGTTGATCCAGAAGAAGGATGATGGAAGGTACGAAATAACAGAAGGGGGAAAAGGCGAAACTGACTGGCCCTTTGGTATGCCTTTTGGAAACCGCCCGCACGGAGTCGATCAGATGCTCTCCGAGATTAACGGGTACATCATGTACTTCGAAGATCTTTCGAGGACCGACAGGTCAAAGATCACGCAGTACCAATCCTCGATTCGCGATCTCGCGGCAAGGCTCTCAAAGCTGGGTGAGTAAGATGACGATTCATCGCGCCCCGATAAAGGAAGGAGACATGGTATACGTCATGGATACCAAGGTCCGAGGCAAGGTGCTCGGCAGGCTGAAGTACCTCGTACTTCTGGAGCTCGAGGGAACCCACCAGATGATCAAGGAGCATCGCGGGAATCTAAAGCTGATCCACCCGAGACTGGAAGCGAAATTCTAGGGATGATGGCATAAATTGGGTTTATTTTTCTCTCCGTTTAGATGGCTTTTCCTGATATTCGGGATAATAGTACTCGCGGTTATTGGAATTACGATAGTCTCGACGATTTTCTTCGGGTTTGCTTTAGGGCATTCTCTTTTCTTCGCTCCAAGGTTCTTTCCCTTCTTTGGATTCCCGTTCTTAGGCTTCGGCTTCCTGATTTTTGGACTGCTGATCTTCGGGTTTTTCAGGTTCCTTTTCTATCCCTACAGGAGACGCGGATTCTACGGAAACAGATGGTACGGATACGACTCCGCAATGGACTCTTTAAGGCAGCGCTATGCCCGCGGCGAGATTACTCGCGACCAGTTCGAGCAGATGGCGGGCGACCTCGAGAAGCACCGCTAAACTCCATCTGGCCCTCTTTTTTCCCGGCCAGTAACTCTTTTCCGATTACTGACGTAAAAACTCAAATCATTACTTTCAGGAAAGTATTTTTCTGTGCGAAACTCCTCGATTCTTTTTCTCGTCGCGGTTCTGGTCCTGGGATGGTTTGGAGTTGAAGTTTACACAGCACAAAATATCTGCGTGACATCCTGTCTTGATCTTTCCGGATTAACAGGTTGGGAACAGGCAATAGCAGTGGCGATTTTGCCGGTTCTCTTGATAGCCGGCGGTTTCAGGGCAAGACAGAATGAGAAAAAGCGGGGGGCGACGGTCCCTCAAAGCGAACCCTCCGGCTAAGTCCTTTTGCAGATAGTACCAAACTCCGGAATTTGCCCCGAGTCTGAACGTACATAGCAAGACTGGCAATCATTCTTCCAATTCTCTTTTAGGATTCTAGTTTGCGACTTATCACTCGAGTATTCGATGACCGAGACAGTAAATGTTACCCAGTACGGCATGTACATCGATGGAGAGTGGAAGCAGTCAAGCGGAGGAGGAACAATCAAGGTCATCAACCCCGCAACTGAAGAAGTAATAGCTACCGTCCCAAAAGCTACTAGAGAAGAAGTAAAGGACGCAATTGACGCGGCGAAAACCGCCCAGCCAAAGTGGGAAGACCTATCGCCACTTCAGAGAAGCGCATACCTCTTCAAGATTGCAGAATTCATCGAGCAGGATCGCGATCGACTCGCAAGGATTCTAACCATGGAGCAGGGAAAGCCGATCTTTGAATCGAGATTTGAGATAGATGGGTCGGCAACAAACTTCCGCTATTACGCTGAATATGCTAGGAGGATCGAGGGAGATGTACTGCCCAGCGACTATCCCAGGCAATCGATCATGATTTTGAAATTGCCCATCGGTGTCGTGGGTTCTATTACGCCTTGGAATTTTCCCTCTTCTACCGTTGCAAGGAAGATTGCACCTGCTCTAATTACCGGCAATACAGTTGTTACAAAGCCCTCTAGCAATACGCCGCTGAGTACCATAGAACTGGTCAAGCTTGCAGAGAGGGCTGGACTGCCAAGGGGGGTGCTTAACGTTGTAACCGGCTCTGGAGGAGAGGTTGGGGACGAGATCGTCACAAACAACGACGTTGGCCTGATCACAATGACCGGAAGCACCGAGGCGGGCAGGAAGATTATGGCGAGCGCTTCAAACCACGTTGCAAAGCTCCTCCTAGAGCTTGGAGGCAAGGCGCCGTTGATCATTTGGAGGGATGCAGATCTCGACTGGGCACTAAAGTGCGCAATCTGGGCGAGATTCTGGAATAACGGTCAGACGTGCATCGCGGCAGAACGGATGTATGTGGATTCGGAGATCAAAAACAAATTCCTTCCCGCTTTTGTTGAAGCGACAAAAAGGTTGAACATTGGAGATCCAATGTCGCCAAAGACTGATCTCGGCCCGATGGTCAGCGAAGACGAAAGGAAAACAAGCGAAAAATACATTCAGAAGGCAGTGGAAGAAAAAGACAAGATCATCATCGGGGGATCGTCGATGTCGGGAGTAAAGAAAGGGTACTTCTTGGAACCTACGATAATTGAAGTGCGTGAGCAGAAATCGCCATTGATTCAGGAAGAAATTTTCGGTCCGGTAGTCCCGGTTATGGAGGTTGACGATTTCGACCAGGCGATTGAGCTGGCAAACGATTCGATCTATGGGCTTTCCTCGTATGTCTTTACTCGCGACTCGAACCGGATGATGAAGGCGATGTATAAGATAAGATTCGGCGAGTGTTACATCAACCAGGTCGGACCTGAACAGTTCCAGGGAGCGCATACCGGCTTTCGGCAGACGGGAATCGGGGCCGAAGGATCAAGGCATGCGTTAGATTGCTATACACAATTGAAGACTTGCTACGTTGACTGGAACGATCATCCGGACCTTCCGTACCTCTTTCCATATGGTTCAAAATCTTAAGCCGAGCTGTTCGTCCCGAGATGAACCAAGCTACCTAATGGAACATTTGAAGAAGGAGAAGTTTCCAGAACGTATTTTGCAGGAAAACAAACGGAAGTATCGTTTTCTGGTTTAGCCTGATATTGATAGAGTACCGTGCCGTTGGCTGCAATCCAATCTTGCTGAAGAGGGATCTCCGTATTATGCATCCAAAAGCACAGCTGCTGCGTGGACGAGAAGCTGAAAAGCATACCGACGCACGGGGCACCGCTTACGGCAAAACCATTGCAGTTTCCAAAACTCGTAACGTTCTGGAATCCCTGTTCCTGCTGTGCCTGATTCTGAGCGACGTAAGCAAAACCATCCAAAATTATAGAGCCGTTTGGTTTTGCTGAAATTTCAATGCATGTAACTGGAAACGAAGCGAGCTGTCCGGCTGTTGATGATCCGCTTGCGAGAGTCGAATTAGGCGTACAGCCCAAAGATTTTACAGTGGAAGAAGATAGTAAGAGAAAATATGTAGATACCGTTCCAATAACTATGATCAAAAAAGCAACGAAGATGATTATTCTCGATCTTTTCTTTCCTCTTGAGACGGACTTTTTTTCAGCTTCCATATTGGTAAGGATTGTTATTCCTCGTGAAATTCTGAGTTAAGGATTTACTTCGAGACAACTTTCGCAGTTTCCAGCAAAACGAGGCTGGCAAAGATACCCGAAATCTTGGAACGCAAAGCCAAGGAAACCAGTCACAGTGAAATTCTCGAGGTTCGTAATTTACTTTCGAGCCGTACTGGCTTCATGGGTGAGTATAAAGAGTGAAGTAGCCTAAGTTCTTTTTATTATCGCAGGTCGAGCACTATTGCCCGAAAATTTCACAATTGATGGAAGAGGAGATTCAATTCACGATGCGATAACCGAGATGTGGTCAAGAATGCGGCCCCTTGAGCTGAGAGGGTACAATCCGATCTCCGGCGTCGAGATCGTGGACGTCGCCACGAAAGAAATCATTCAGACCTTTCAGATCTCGGATCCTGAATTTCAGCTGCATTTGAAATCAGATGAAAAGAACCAGAATCAGTACGACTCCCAGCGTCCAACTGGAAATGTCCACGCCCCCGAAAGGAAAGAACATTACAAGTACGTAGCAAGAGTTAGACTGGGTTAGCAGACAAGACTCTCACACGGATCTTGTCTTATTCAAATGATAGACTGAAAGATGAAAATCTCTACTAGCAAAATATTAGTTAAGGAATTCAGAAGCAGCCTTTTCTTTTCCCATTTTCATCTTCTATCGAATACGTAGCGAGGGCTCCAGCCTGTGTCGAAACATTTTGAATGTCCTAAATGTCATATGCGATTTCCTAGCTAGGCCAGTCGACCGTAATCCCTGATCCAGGCCAATGATCACCCGGTTCCGAAAGACCGATCTCAAAAGAAATTTGAAGAATCTTTTGAATCTCGAATGAAACTTTCTTGGAAATGCTCTCAGAATGGTGAAGAAGTGCGATTAAACAAGTCTTATAGGAAGCCTTGAAGTCCGTCGTTTTATGCGCAATAAAAATGCGCCCCAACCAAATGAGAAAGATTTCCAGTCCCGAAGGGACGCACTCAAAGCTGGTGCCTTGTTAGGCGCGGTTGGCTTGATCGGAGCCTCCGGGATCAGGAGTGATGCCCTGAGGACGGCTAGCGCCACGAATATCGCAGGACCTGACAATTATTTTGCCCTAATTCAGCCTTCTGTAGATCCCATTTCGGGTTCAAGTCAGAATATGGCGGTGGACGGAGACGGAAACCCAATAGTCGATACAAATGGAAATATCACAGCTTACGCTTCGGGCTTGGGCGTTCAGGGTACGAATAGTACCACAAATGGGGAGCAAGAGGTCATGCAACTTCTTTCAATCTTATTTGGAAACAGAAAGTACAAGATCAAGGTAAGAGTGGTCGGAAACCTGACGACCTCCGCGTCCTGGATTGTCCCGAGCTGGACAATTCTTGAAATTCTCGGCGCCGTGAGTATCGATGCTTCGGTCAATCAACCCGTTGTAACGAATTCAAACGCGTGGGTGCCGGCGGGAACAAGTCCGTTAACACCTGGAACTATCATATGGACGCTACTTTACGCCGCCGTTTCATCTGGAACTAGCGCTTTGATCCACGTTGATCACACGAATTATTCGATGGGAACCAGCAATCAAAACCAGAGAACGCCATCACCCGGGCAGATATTTACGATAGGCAAAACAGATGGTACAAACACCGAACAGGTAGTGATTAAGAGCTACTCAACAGGAACAAGTTATGACACTCTTACAGTTCTCAAACTTGCGAACGGTCATTCAGCCGGCGAAATAATATCCGGCGTTTGCGGACAGCGAGACTTTGATATTGTGGGCCCTGGACTTATCGATGGAAATCAGGCAGCTCAAACCGCGTTAACTACGAATATCCAGGGTTATTACGACAGACAAAGCTACGGTCAGCTACAGGGTTGTGGAATAGGTCTGATATTTTTTCCTGACCCGGATCTTTTCTCCTCGGCAGGAAGAAGCGTTGTCACTTTTCCCCAATATAATCCGGTGAGTCCGAATTTTACGCTCGCGAACTTGACAGTTCAAAATACTGCCGGCGATGGACTCGTCACGTCGGGATGCGTAGATGGACCTAGCGGCTCCTACGTGAATGGATTCAGGATCGAAGTTAACGGAGGAAAACTACACAACATTTACGCCAATTCTTGCGGCGGGCACGGAATTAGAAATACTCTGCACTCACGAGGAATAATAGCTACAAATCTTAGGGCGTTCAACAATGGCTTCGGCGTTGGGTCGAATGGAGCAGCAGGGTTGGATATTGACGCATCAAAGAATAGCTACATCGGGGTGATAAGCGACGGTAATTTTTACAATATAGGCCTCATGAGTTGCGCTTGGTGTTCTGGAACAGATTGGAAGACAATTGGAGAGACTTCGCCAAATGCTTCTAAACATGCGTGCCATGTTTGGCATAATGCGAAGATCGACAGCTTGAACATTCGGAATTGGGTTATGGTAACCGAGCAGCAATCCGGCTTTGACGGATCTGACGCTGGTTGTGGGTTGCTCCATTGCAACATCGAGTTTACCGCCTACCAGGTAGGTCAACTCGCGAACAACAACTACGATGTGCTTACGATTGGAGGATACGAGAATGCACACACTATACCTCCTGATCCAGGCTTTATCGGACCTTGGACAGACAACGTCTTCAACATACTCGTAGTTAGTGGAGCCAACAAACCAAGGTACGTAGTGGACGCACCCTTCCTGGCACTCGGGAATATTTTTGACAGGAATACGATAAGAATCAAGATGACCGAAGGTCCTGTCGGAACAGCAGTTTGGAACTTTGGAACTAGTGGAATGAATCCAAATGGCAGATTCTCCCTGGAATATGGATCAAATCCCACCAGCGGATTAAACTCGAAAGCCTTCAGCTCACAAGGATACGTGGGCCTTGGTCTCGCCGGTACACTTTCATCTACTCCAACAACTTCTGCATCTTACCGGGTCGTGGGAAGATATTACGCCAGCATTCCGACAAGCAGTTTTACGATCAAAGATCAGGCAGGGAACTTAATTCAAAACGTTACTACTTCATTTACGGGGTTTCTGGAAGATGGATGGATATTGAATTGGTCCGTCTCAGGATCTGCACTAACGTTATGGCCCTGTCCGCTGTAGTACCGCTCCCCTCAATGGTGATATAGCAAAGCTCTCAAGTCGCAACTCACTATGCCTTTGAGGATAGAAAACACGAACTCGATCCTTGGGGCATTGAAAAAAGTGCCAGCGGATCCTATCTGGAAAGATTTATGTCAGAAATCTTCACCCATCGAAGTAGCTTTGAACAAGAAAACAAAAAATCTATACAGGGCAGTCCCCTCGACAAGAAAGCGAAACAAATTGAGCGCCGCGACCACATTAATCTGGAGGCCGATTTTAAAAAACTAGGGAAGAGCGAACAAAAGGGAAAGAATCGCAGCAAGCAGAAATAGACTCGATTTGAGCCGAATTAGGGTAATCAGAGAGACGCCCCGGGTTAGTTTGATGCATCCATTTTTATGAACTAGCGGATTCATAGCGAAACTCTAGCCTTGAGCGATAGATGTTTAACGTCCTAAATATCATATTGTCTCTAACTTTATACTGGTCCAACAACAGGAAAGGTGCCTTTCCCTAACGTAAGAGTTCCATCCATACGTGTCTATGTCTCAACAGAAACGGTTCTTGGAAAGGCGATCTTAACTAGGGGATCGCAGACATTAATTTTGAGCTTAAGAATGGCACTTTCAAGTTCCTTGATTTTGATCGTATCTAGTTTTTGGCAAGCATAAGTCACCCGGCTGTAATCGGCAATTATTGGAATCTCTCGTTTCTTGCCGGCTTGCAATCTTGCATCAACCTTAGGAATCAAGGTCTAGCAAAGAAGGATTCTAATTTGGATCACTGCTCACGTAGTCCACAATGCGATCGACTCGATTGAAAAGTAAGAGCTTTCAGAAGCCAACACTATAAAGGCTGGGCACCAATGTTGTCATTGAAGGAGTTTCGGGATTGAAGTAATGATGAGAATTGGATGCCATATCCTTCAGTGGGGCATGGGAATTGACCGAAAGAAACGCTATACGTGGGACGGCAAGATCTGGAATAGAAGCCTAGAACAGACGCTAGACAGTGTGTCAAATTGCAACTATGAAGGATTTGAATGCAATGATAGCGACGTAACTCCGTATTTCAACAATCCAGGTGAATTTCGAACTATTGTGTCTAGCCGGGGTTTAAAATTTGTTTCAATATGGAATACACTTCTCCCAAAGAAAATGGCCAGTGACGAATTACAAACAGTCAACCCAGACCTGCCTATGAGCGACCCGGGACAGTATGCGCCGATAAGTATCAGCAACGTAGACGAGAGGACCGTCCAAGAGGACCTCGCCGAAAAAAAGCATTTCGCGCTGAAACTTAGTGAATTGGGCGGTGGCATGGTGACGATAGGCGGCCCGTATATGGTCAGTGAGAATATTCGCGAAGAGTACTACGAGATGGCAGGTCACTTGCTAAACGAAATCGCTGAAGAGTATAAGAAATACGGAATCAAGGTCTCATATCACCCTGAACTTGGGACAATAGCTCAGAATGTACGCGGTGTTGACTTGCTTTTCGACTATGCTGATAAGGGACTCGTCGGGCTATGCCTTGAAACCGCACATCTCACGTGTGCCGGCGTCGATCCGGCAGAATTTGTCGAACGATATGGTCCCAGGATAACGCACGCCCACATGAAAGACGTATCATCGGACGGAAAGTTTGTCGAATTGGGCACAGGGATCGTTCAGTTTGGAAAGATAATTCGCGCGCTAAAGAAAGTGGGGTATAACGGATGGTTGATGGCTGAGTTGGATATACCCGTTAGATCCGCTGACGAGAGTGCTAGAGCAAACAAAGTGTTCCTAGACGCCCTGCTTAAAGAATAGTAATCTAACGCCCTAAAAACTTGCCTTTCGCGAAAAAGACTGATGATAGAATAAACAAGATACGCCCAAAAGTATCTAGATATGAAAGGTTTCACAGCGGATGGTCCATTCTCTAGGATTTCTGATAAAAAGAATCTGATTTGTCTTTTGTCTGGTCAACTTTCGTAATAGAGAGTAGTGTAGAAAGAGAATATGATGCTAGAAGCGGGCATGGTTCTAAATTTTCATGCACTGTGTTACGAATACTGCTTGGGCTGTCATTCAACGATGCTTATGGTTTGTATCGATTCATATTCACAAACTCAGGTTAAGTACACCCGTTGTAGGGGTGCTATTCTGCATAGCATTTCAGTTAAATCGTAATTTTCAAGATCTGTGTCAGTACTTAGGACATGTTGATCCAAGTTGCTCTAACAAATTTGTCGTTTGAAAATCCGAATCGTCCAGAAAAGCACATGGTTTTATTAACGCACTGATAAGTATCCAAACGTAGATTTCAATGTGGAAATTCAATGTCAATACTGTTGCTTTCATGAGATTTCCATTAGAAAGGACGTTTGAGCTCATTTCAGAAGGTGGATTCGTTAATGTGGAACTTGGAGAATCCCATTTTGACATTTTCAAATTGACCAAATCGGAGTTCAGAAACATCATGGAGCTACTAAACAAAAATGGACTAAAACTCTGTTCGGTCTTTGCAGAATATGGTTACGACGCGGTCAGAATGAGGAAATATTCTTTCGGGATCTCTTCTCCAAGGGAAGAGGACAGGGAAGTCGCGGTCAAAGAGATGAAGCGACTTATTGAGACTGCAGTAGAATTGGAATGCGACCTCATCGTTTCGGAACTTACCGGAGACAGGGACGACCCTGAAAGATCAAAGAAATCTTTCATAAAGTCTGTAAATGAGATCATACCTACGTTAGATCAGACTGACAGTACGATGGTAGTAGAGGCTCACCCGGGAGACTTTATGGAAGACGCCTTTACGACAATCGATATCCTAAGATCATTTGGCTCAAAAAGAATTCGCTATAATTACTGTGTTCCGCACACGTTCATATTAGGGCATACCCCGAAAGAGATAATCATCTACTCTCGAGAAATCCTCACATATTGCCATGTTGCAGACTCTCTTAACCCAAATCGAATCTTCTTCTCGCCAGCATACTCCCCGAAAATCAAGCCACATCTTCACCTGATACCTGGTTTGGGCGACGTCGACTTTATGGAATACATTTCGACGCTTAAGGAAATAAAATTTGGGGGGGTCCTTACACTTGATGCGTTCTCACACATGGATCGGCCATTAGCGGCGATGATTGAAACGAGGCGACGGGTGGAAAGCTATTAACAAAATGGCGGAAAAATTATCTATTGCTGAATAGGAAAATCGGAGTCAACTTTTGGGCTGATTCTGACGCTGCAAGTGCCAATTCGGCCGCGATTCGTCCGTCAGTTTCAGTCACTTTTGGCTCTCTGCCGGTCAGAATACATTCAACAAAATCCACTAATTCGTCTCGATAAGCTTCGGCGAATCGAGACTGGTACGAGGAGTAGCTTTCGTTTGATATCACGGCTTTGCCTAACAAGGTGGTATTGGTCTGATTCCCCATCGACATCATTATGCCCCCTTCCGTGCCCAATACTTCCATTCGTACATCGTAAGCATACATTGAGAAACCAGTGTCTATTTGTGCGATAGCTCCGCTATCCAGCCTCATAACTGCGTTAGCAGTATCAAAAGTCCCTGTTTTCTTAGCTTCATCGAACACCAGGGCGGCTCCTTCGGCGAAAATTCTTTTTATCTCCTGACCTGTCAACCACCGAATAGCGTCAAAATCGTGACTACAATTATCTGCAAATATTCCACCGCTTAGTTGGGGATCAGCGCCCCACCCTGCTACCGCCCCTGGGTCTCTGGCATGCGAAGTGATCAGAGTAATCTTGCCAATTTTACCTTCATCGATAAGTTGCTTTGCTCTAACGTGCGATCTGTCGAACCGCCTCATGAAACCGATCTGGAACTTTACACCGGCTCGCCGTCTTGCCCCGATCATTTCATCGGCTTCTCGAAGTGATGCAGCCATAGGTTTCTCGCAAAAGATATGCCTTCCCGATTCTGCAACGGCGACGACCATATCTTTCTTGAGGTATGTAGGTACCGAAATAACGACTGCATCCACGTCTTTATTCTCCAGAAGCTGCTGAAAATCCGGATAAACGTTCTTAACGCCTAACTGGGCACCGAGATTTTTTGCCGCTCCGAAATTGCTATCTGCTATCGCAACCAATTCAGCATTGGGAATATTGGTGGCGAGGTTTTCTGCGTGAACTCTTCCTATCGAACTTACTCCGACGATGCCGAAACGAACTTTGTTCGCCATGAGCTATCAAGAAAACCTGTTTTATGGATTAATAGTTGGGCAGTCCTAAAAATCACATTTGCGGTACAAGAAGTATTTTTCTGCGATGGTCGATTTCAACAAATGACAGGTTTATCGGTGAACTTGGATCTATCTATGGTTTTTATTCTTCGACAGCCTGGACCAAATTGGAACGCCGTGGGGATACTCTAGTACGCCGAAATTATTTAGGAACCTCATCAGACTCGCCTGCGTCATTGTTTCTATCAACTCTTCGTTGATCCCTTTCTTTATCTGCGTAGTCTGAGACAGCCAAGAATTACTTTAAAGAGACTATCTCCGTGTGGGTAAGCGATCCATGAAGAGCGCCGTGTTTTCCGCCCCACACAATATGCAAGTCAAGGAGGTTGAAATTCCAAGCTACAAAGATGATGAAATACTGGTGAGGGTGAAAGCTTGTGGAATCTGCGGCACAGACGT
This sequence comes from Nitrososphaerota archaeon, assembly GCA_013288145.1. The sequence continues at coordinate 20,871 of JABDCJ010000004.1, forward strand.
CGAATGTTATCTTGGAAATTCCATAGAAGGAGTCTTTCCCTATGTGCCTGGTCACGAATGGAGTGGAGAGGTTTCCGAAGTTGGAGACGCTGTTACCTCCTTGAAAAAGGGCGACAAAGTCGTTGGGCAAACGGTCGAACCCTGCGGGATCTGTGATAGGTGCAAGAACGGAATGAATCCAGAGCTCTGTCGGAACCCCCGAGTCTTTGGGTTCACACCCGCGACTCCCGGCGGTTTCTCGGAATACAGTGTTAGGAAGGAGAGGTTTCTCTCAAAACTGCCCGGAAATTGTTCCTTTATAGAGGGGGCACTTGTGGAACCGTTCTCAGTGGCATATTACGGGGTCTGGGTAAACGGAGGTGGCGTCCAGGCATCTGAGGATGTCGTGATAACCGGACTTGGACCGATAGGGCTTTTCGCTTTGGCTGCTGTAAAAGTCGTCGGTGCTCGGACTATCTGCGTCGACCCAATAGAAAGGCGACGCGAACTTGCCCTAAATTTGGGCGCCGACGTCGTAATCGACCCGAGCAAGAAGGACGCAACAGACGAGATTCTCTCCTTGACGGGAGGATTCGGAGCGGATCTTGTCGTCGACGCCTCCGGTAGTCCTTCCGCACTCGGGAAAATCGTCGACATGGCAGACAACGGTGGGAGAATATCGTTGATTGGGAATAGTTTCAACAAGACAATCCCTGTCGAAATATGGAAGGTGGTGATGAAAGGGCTATCGATCAGGGGATCGGCAGGATCCAGGTTTCAGTCTGCGATCGAACTGATTGCCGGTAGGAAAGTAGACCTGCTTTCACTGGTATCGCACAAGTTCTCCTTGCCCGACGTGGGGGACGCGTTCGAGCTAGCATCAAAGCGCGTCGAGAGCATCAAGATACTGGTTTTGCCCTAAACTTCTTGCAGTCAGCGCTTGGAGCTGCAACTTCAAAATCGCGTCGTTTCAGAAGGAAAAATCGGCGAGCCTGATAAACCTACTTGAGGGCAGGATCGTCACTCATCGCCTGAAGGTATAGACCGTGGAAATGGTTGATTACGTTCTCCAATTCATTGACCTTACCGCCGACAAAAACCTCGGAGTTCAGGCCCGCTTGCTGCTGCTCACAAATCCGCCAATCCTGCTTTAAGACGAAATCGATCCATTTGAGAGCCTCACTTGCGTCGTCGACACAACCCTTCCACTTGTGCGCGAAGAAATCGAAAGTCACCCTGCATTTTCTCGGACCCGCCGGCCAGGGTATTAGGGTGTTCGCCCATGATGGCGAGAAATTGAACTGACAGTTGGGAAAAGTATTGGGCATCTGTAAACAGTTGTCTTCAACATCAGATTCCGACAATCCCAGTGTTTTCAGACTATTCAATTGGCCTGCATCACGGGTCTTAGTAGATGCTATGTAGTCCTTCCATTGGAACAGAGTGTAATTTCCGCGTATGCGGGTTTGATCGTATGCTGAATGGTCTCGATAAAAGGGCTTCAGAGTTTCGGGATGGACGGTTGGACAATGGTAGCACTCGTTGCCGTTTTCTACGGCAACCTTCCAATCCGAGTTCACTTCGTATCGTAATCCCCCAATGTAGACCATCTCCTCGGTGTCGTATCTACCAAACCTCTCTTCAAAATCACCTAAGAAAGATTCTAAAGGTTCACAGTCTGGGTCAAGATTTACGAAAATGAATCCCCTCCAGAGCTGAAGTTTTACAGGGTAGAGGGAGTAATCTTCTTTCTTGAAACCTGAATATCTTTCAAAATCTGGGCACCCAATAAGTCGGCCATCCAGGTTGAATGTCCAGGCGTGGTATGGACACTGGATGTTTGACACAGTCTTCGATTCATTGACTAACTTCGTCCCGCGATGCGTACATACGTTGTAAAAGGCTTGAATTTTTCCATTTACGGATCTAGTAACAAGGATAGCGCGGTTACCAATGGTCATTGGAAGTAAACTTCCGGGCTCATGAAGTTGACTAATATGTCCGACAACCAGCCACTTTTTGTAAAAGATTCTTTCAAGTTCGGAGTTGTACACTTCCTCAGATGTGTAGAAATAAGATGGAAAAGAATACGCCATCGAGGGGTTATCAAGGACCCTCTGCATTTCACGTTCCAAAACGAAGGTCATTTCTCCAGATCTACCTCGCCAAGCATCGCGGACAATTTAATCTTTTTCCGGAGTATCCAATTCCACCCCTTGGGTGACCGGGCGATTTAGAAACACATTGAACTTCTGAAGTTTTGTCAGCTCGCCGGTGTAACTGTATTGAACACCATCGTAGTGGAATCTCCCATAGATGTCGGATCGACGAACCCACCATTTACCATCGCCTTATTCCAGACGATTGTTCCAGTTCCGAATGGGAGGTTGGGCAAACCGAGGAAGATGTATGGTACGTCGTTGTTTATCTGCTCCTGTGCGGTCGTGCAGGCGGATTGGATAAGTGTCGTATTAGTTGTGCCTATGAGATCTTTCACGCATGGTTGAACAATGGGATTTGAATAGACTGCATCATTGAAAACTAAGGACGAGTTACTGACCAAATATATCCACCAGTCAATGGGCGTGTCATCGGTCGGAGCGAAGAAACCTCCCATCGAAGCCATCTGCGGAATTTGCTGCGACATATTGACGTTCTGGGCGTAAGTCAAGTACATCAGCGAGGAAAATGAAGACTCCGTGTCAATCTGTATGTTCACGTTTATCCCTATGTTCTGGAGGTCTCCCTGAATAGCTTCAGCAATATTGCTGCATATAGAACAGGTCGAAGAAGCCAAATAGGTAATCGTAGGCGGACTGCTCAATTTCGCCGCCGCGATCTCCTGCTTGGCAAGTGTTAGGTTGAAATAATCGACTACGGACTGGTTGCCAAAGTTATAGTATGCTCCATCCGCTGGTACGGATGGTCCGTTGTACTGGGTGATGCCACCGTAAAAGGCCACCTTGGCAAGATTGCTATAGTTGATCGCATGGACGATTGCTTGTCTCACCAGAGTAATGTTAGTCGGATACCTCTGAGTGTTTAGAGATATTATGTAAAACAAATTCGAGTCCTTTCCCAATGATAATTGGCCATACTTGCTGTTGTTCTGTACTAGCGCATAGTCAGACCCGTAGATCGAAGATAGTTGGGTCACGCCCGTCGAAAGATCTACGTACCTGCTGATGTCATCGGTCTTTGCAGATATAACGACGTTCTTGAAATGCCCCGGGTCAATGTACGGGTTCGCGCTGATTTGCGCTTGAGTGAGGTTTCTCCCCCAATAGGTCGGATTCTGTGAGAACTCGACAAAGGAGTTTTCGGATACTTTGGTAACCGCGTAGGGACCTGTGCCAGGAATTGGGTTCTGGTTAAAGTAAGTGTTGAAGCTCCCCGGCGTACCGAAACCACCGTGCTGGAGAACATACTGAGTATCAAACAATAGTCCACCGACTGAGATCAGCGTTCCCACGAAGAAGTTAAACGGAGAACTCAGGTGGAAAACGATCGTGTTAGGGCCTGTCACGTAAATCGGCCACGAGCTATTTGTCATGATGTTCATGAGGGCAGAGGAGGGGTTGACAAGACCGCTCTGGTTCATCAAAGTAATCGTCGCCGGACCAAAGCGCACCGCCGTAGTGTTGAACATATTGTAACCGTTCATGAAGGCGGAACTATTTGCGTCAATGAAGTAGAGTCCGTATATGTCCCCCCAGACCTGGTAGGAGTTGAACGGGTCTCCGTTAGAAAATGTCACGCCTTGCCTTAGATTGAAAGTGTAGGTCTCGCCGTCCGCGGCCACGCTCCAGTTAACAGCAAGGTCCGGAAGATATTGGACAACTCCATGCGAATACAGTGCCGACGCATTTACATCAACAAGAGGTTGGTTTACCGTGTACTCAGGCCAATTGGGGTAAGGAGCGCAAGCACATGCAGAAGCCAATTCATTAAGATCGTCTACGGGCCAAGATGTATCGTCAATCGAAAGTGTTTGAGGGATATTGCTGCTGGAGCTGCTACCGGTCGAGCTAGTACTCGTCTGTGTCTGCATAGTACTCGAAGCGGAGGAGCTTGTTGCACTCAGGCTGGAACTTGAAGAAGAAGATGAAGTTGAAGAACTTGAAGGACTTGAAGAAGTTGATGAAGTTGAAGGACTTGACGAGCTTGATGAACTTGAAGTAGTTGAAGAAGTTGAAGAAGTAGTTCCGGTGTTCGGTCTATAGGCGACGAGCACACCAATGGCTGCAGCAATTATCAAAATTACAACAATGACAACGACAGCAACCGCACGGGATATCCCTTTTAGCGACATAATAGCTATGACGTGCAGAAATGAAGAGGATTTAACTCTTGTCTTCATTTTCGTGCCTGATTTTTGTACGATTGTTGCAGGCTTAACAAGAGCACAATCGGTTCTACGATATTGAACTGAGGAGGTAGAAAAAACTCTCAGCGCCTGAATAGCGTGCTTACACTTGCTTTATCACATTAGGTGATTGCCGAGGTCGTTTCTTCGGAAAAATGCTATATTTGGAAGCTTAATTCTTTCAGGGCGCGTGTAGCTATTTGGCGTCATCAAAACAAATTCCAACATCTGTAGTGGGAAGCGTTACCAGACCAGTCTGGTTGATAGAAGCTAGAAAGGCCTTTGACCGTGGAGAGCTAGATAGAAATGAGCTGAATAGACTCAACGATTACGCAGCTGAGCTTACAATCAAAGAACTTGAAAAAACAGGACTAGATGAAATTAGCGACGGCGAGCAAAGACGAACGAATTTTTTCGAATATTTAACTGAAGCCGTTGAAGGCTTTGAATCTCACAGAATTCCCTTGCAATTTGGAGCGGAAACCTACTGGGAACCCGTGCTTACTGGGAGGATCAGATGGCAGGACCCTGCAGCTGTTAAGGAATTAGCATTTTCAAAAAAATTTACTGACAAACCGGTTAAAGTGGCGTTGCCAGCCATTACTAGGCTACTTCGTTTCTATCCGTCTGAGGGTATACCCCAATACAGTCGTGATAGGTTTACGGAGGACTTGATTAGGCTTCTCCGGTTTGAACATCGGTCCCTGTTGGATGCTGGTGTCTCGAGCATTCAGATAGACTGGCCAGATGTAACTCCACTTTCGAGTTTAACTGACCGGCGAGAAGCTTCACAGAAATTGAATGAGTATCTTCAGCTGGTTAATGAGACTATCAGGGATTTTCCTTCGGAAAAACTACATGTTCACATATGCTTTGGAAATCATAAAGCTACCCATCGAATAACTGGAGGCAGTTTCAAAAATCTCTTTCCAGAGCTATACGATCTAAAAGTTCATGGTTATCTCTTGGAGCTTGCGAATCCTCATCACGAAGATGACGTGGAGATCTTCAAAGAGTACCCGGTTCCGAATGGAAAGAGAATTTACGCGGGATTGATCGATGTAAAAACTCCAGACGTTGAGCCGCTCTGGTTAGTGAGAAAAAGGCTGGATCGAGTTGCAAATTTTATCGATCGCTCATCGCTAGGAGCGACGACTGATTGTGGATTCGCTCCCGGATGGTACTCGTACTTGATTCCTCGACCAGTGAACTTCCAGAAGTTGACCAACTTGGTTAATGTGGTTAAAGAATTCAACGCTTCTTGAGCCGGACCTTTGGCTATAACATCAAAACTCTGTTAAGACAAACAAAAACCTTCAGAGTTCAAATTAATTAGAAATTAAGTGCCGGGAGTCGCCACGCGGTCATCGATGAAAGAACGACCTTCTGATAGAACTCATCACTGACCTGCCACTATATACAGCCTTAAGTATCAATGGACAATTTTTCCGGTTAGAGTAAAATGCCAATCTTGGTCTCAATGTACAATCTGAAGCAAGGGGTGAGCATGGAAGCCTACAAGAAATATTCGAGAGATCTTGATCAAGTAGTTACCCCTAAACAGCCTGGAGTGAGGAGTTTCAAAATCTATGAGATAAAGTCCACAGAAAACGAGAAACCGAAGTATCAAATCTTCGAAATTATTGATGTCGAAAGTTGGGATGCTTGGCAAAAAGTATTGAAAAGCGATGCCTTCAAGCAAGTTGTGGATGAGTGGCCCGGAGATCCCGACACTGTTCAATTAGTTATGGGAGACAGAATCGAGCCGGCCTGATCGCCTCGAAATCTACTTTGTAAAGGATAACTGTTGCTAAAGGAATTTTTTGTCATGGAATGCCCAGAGTAGATTTTGAACAAAATTTAGCAATAAATTGTAGCGGATAATTTAGTCAGCTCATGCATGGTTGAAACCGGATCTCCGTTATTTGCAAGGAAATCATGTATCAATGCTCCGCTCTTGTTCTGAATGTCGATGAATCCAGGAAATCGAGGCCTAACGTAGGCATTAACTATAGTATTCTTAGTATTGCTGAAAAAATTGTTCGTGCTCTTATTTGCACCAATATCATACCATGTAACTATTGAGGCTGGCTGCCCTCCTGCTGACAAGTAGGGACCATTTTGAATTACTGGAGAGGTAATCCAGAGTGCATAATCCTTCGCAATTTCTGAATGGTCGGTAGAACTTGATACTGCAATTCCTGCTCCTCCTAGGACACTCCCGATAGGACCCAACCCCGCAGATGGAATATCAGAAAAACTAATGTCATACTTCCTGAAAGAATTTCTTGAATAATTGGAGTACCCGAATATCAGAGGGACATAAGATATTTCGCGCGTAGATCCCATGAGATCGAGGAGTGACGGTGGATCAAAATCAAGTGACTTTGGATGAGATAGGTCACTTAGTTTTTTCAAGATTTCAAGAACGATTATTCCCTTCTCGAAATCTAGAACTTTTTTAGAATAGCAAGGAAATTCCCCGTGATTACAGTATAGCGTAAGAAATGAACAATAACATCCTGTTGGGTCCAGCGGAATTCCAACTCGGGATACTTCGTGTTGAGTAGTTTTCGCCAACGCAATTACCTGTTCCCAAGTTTCTGGTAGATCCACGATTAGGTCTCGTCTGAAAGCTGAGACCTGGCACGCAGCATCGATTGGGAGAGCCCAAATAGAATTCTCGTAGCGATAACTATCAAAAGACTTGCCCATGAACTGATTTGAAATTAAATCCAAATCTGACTTTGATACCAGTGAATCGAAAGCCAGTAGAGATTCAGTGGAGACAGCTTCTGCTATCGATGGATGATCGATTATGATAAGATCGTAATCTTTGTAGCTAACTTCGGCAGATGATAGTCCAAATTGATTCAAAGACCTCTTCTTCCAGACTAAGTTCACATCTGGGTGTTTACGCTTGAAGTGGTCTAGTGACATCACAAGAGGATCGTAACCTCTGGGATGGTCCCAAGTTAGACCGGTCAAAGCTGTCAAGAATTCGGCCTTCACTGGTTGGAATCGGTTGGCAGAAAAATCTCTTGTTAGAAACTATTTTTCTCGTTCAACTGTTCTAGCATATACGTAGATGATAGACGTGTTAAACCAACAGATATGGACATACTATGCAAACATCGAAAGTTCTCCGAGATAAATGAAATTCAGATTTGAAGAAAACTAGGATCAAATGATTCCTTGCTCTTTAAGATCCATAAGCTCAGAATCGCCAATGCCCAGGATTGCCCCGTAAATCTCTTCGTTATTTGCGCCTATTTTCAATCCTGGATTAGTTATTGTTCCTGGTGTCTTGCTCATTTTGAACGCAGAACCTGGAACTCTGACTTTCTGTCCATTCGACAGCAAAAACTCTGGATACATGTTTCTGTATTTGGTATTTGGATCGTCAAGTTGCTCGGACACCTCTCTGAATTCTCCCGTAACACCTCCAACTCTGGTCACAATTTCAACAACTTCCCTACTCGATAGATCGGACAACCAGCTTCCGACGATCTTGATCACTTCACCTTGATTCTTGACTCTACTCGCGTTTGTTGAAAATTTTTCATTCTCGAGCAATTCGGAGTGCCCAAAATGCCTTACAAATTCCTTCCAGCCTTTCTCCGTATGTATTATGACATACACAAACCCGTCTCTGGTCTTGAAGAGATACTCCGGCGAAATCATGTAACTTGTAGGTCCCGGTCTCACCGGAAAACCGCCAAAGTAATTTACCATACTCTGCTGCGACAATAGGACCGCAACGTCGTACATAGCTATGTCAATTCTTTGCCCCTCTCCGTGTAGGTCTCTATAACGAAGGGCCGAGACAATGGCCAAATCCGCGAAGACCGGAGTTACTAGGTCCAGACCACTGGTGCCCAGTCTCGTAGGCATATCTGGAAAGCCATTTGTGTCCATTAGGCCGCTGAAAGATTCGACAGCGGGATCAAAACCCGCGTAATCTCGATAAGGCCCCTCGCCGTAAGCCGTACTCGAGCAGTATATGATCCTTGGATTTATCCTCTTTTGATCTTCATAGCCAATATTGAGTTTGTCTAGCGTACCTGGAGTAAAATTCTCGATGAAAATGTCAGATCGCTCGACGAGCTTGAGAAATATCTCCCTCCCTTTTTCTTTCTTCAGATTCAATGTGATGAATTTCTTATTTGCATTGTAGAATATGAAATGAAGAGAATCGTCGCCTAATATTGGGGGAGTATGTCTCTGGGGATCGCCCCACGGAGGTTCGACCTTGATCACTTCGGCTCCAAGTTCGCCTAATAATCTTCCTGCATAAGGACCATTGTAATATTGAGTCATCTCAAGTACTTTTATCCCGCTCAAAGTTTTTTCCATTTGTTTCACGCCCCTTTGAATTTTGGTTCTCTTTTCTCTACAAATGCCTTGAGTCCTTCTTTAGCATCCTCAGTTCCAAAAAGAGCAATGGTAGCTTCGATCTCGTAAGAGAGGGCAACAGCCAGTGGTGATTCTGCTCCCTCGTTTACCAACTTCTTGGCTTTTGCAATAGAAAGAGGAGCCATTGAAATTGTCTTCATGGCCAACTTTTTTGCCTCCTCAAGGAGATGTTCCGAAGAAACAATCAGATTAACTAACCCGAGAGACTTTGCTGCTTCTGCATCAAGAAAAGTTCCAGTAAACAACAACTCTTTCGTCTTGTTTTTGCCTATCAATCTAGTGAGTTTCTGCGTAGTTCCCCCGCCAGGGACAACGCCTAATTTGAGCGTTGGATCTCCAAACTTTGCATCGGGAGTGGCGATGACAAGATCGCAGGCGAGCGCAAGTTCCAGTCCTCCCCCCAGACAGTAACCATTTACTGCAGCGATCACCGGCTTATCCAAGTTTTCAACATAATCGTAAAGAAGACGGCCCAACCTTTGGTGTTCAGCGTACTGGACAACTTTTTCCATTTTCTTATATTCCTCTATATCTGAACCAACGGAAAAAGCCCTCCCAGAGCCTGTAATAATTAGAGCTCTAACTTTGGCATTCGTCGCCCCTTCTCTAATTTTTTCATAAAGTAACTCTGTCAGAAGATTGTCCATAGCATTCAGTTTTCGCTCCCGATCTATACGAACGACTGCGACTGGTCCCTCTAAAACAAGGTGTACTATCCCGTCAACCATATCCTTGCACTGAAGAGAACTGGAGTATAATGGTTACTATGGCGGGTTTTCCACAGAAGATATGCCTGAAATATCGCTGACTTGCTTGTGGAAGAGAAGTTACAAGTCGCAAAATAAGGTCCCGCGCTGAGAGTCGCGTTGTTCCTACAAGCATTTTCTTCAGTGGATTACAATAGGTTGGCAGTCGCTCGAACCCGGACTTATTAGAATGTCGAAGCCCTTGACTTTGACACATCGGTATTGCCACCAAGGTTTTCATGAGGGCGCGATCGATCCTTGCATAAGCGGGAGAGATAGATTGTTCCATCTGGGATCATGATCAATCCACATGGGGAGGAAACCTTCACGGAAAGGTGATGGATACTTCTCCGTGTTGTACCCTCGGACTAGAATGAGTCCCTTTTTCTGATCTCTCCGCGAGAACACATCATCTCGGTGGGTCGGATATCCCTTTCTCTCGCCTTTTTCAGTTCGCCAGGAGAACTCTTTGCTTTCATAGAAAGGAGTTGCGAAACGTAACAATGCGCCAGCCTCCGACGCCCTAAATATGACACGTTTACAATTCTGAGATCCAACCCGAGTTCGGACGTAACTTATCAATGACTTCGGGGCTGTCCATCTTCGAGGAGCTGAACATTTAACTCGCGAGGTTTGTGCCATAGACGCGTCATTGCTCGAAGCAGCCCCTCGTTGGCTGATTTCTGCCTAAGGATCATTCGGATAAACCGTCATTGGGATCGTTTTTGACCATCAGGTAACTATTCTGCAAATATCGCCCCCGATAGCGGAAACGGGCACGATTTATGCCTATCTGGGTGATTTTGAGGAGCGCCCCGGGTGAGATTTGAACTCACGATCGGTTACCCGAAACGGATCTATGCGCAAACTTTCATTTTGCTTAGCAATCCGTCGCCCTACCAGGCTAGGCGACCGGGGCCCTTGGATTTTACGATTTTTCTCAGTGGGTCTTATTACAGTTGCCCCGTGCGGTTCCGTGGTTTTGAAATTGAGTAAAAGGTTTCTTGATTTGGTCGCTAGTTCCTACTTCCTTGAAGGGGTAAGTCCAGAGGGAAGTCGCCGGGGGATCGACGTTTTTTCTATGGCGGATTGATTGGCGTCAACGCTGAAGAGACCAGGATCGCGTCAAAGATAGATGTCAGCCGGAGACTGGAGGTAAGTGATGAATAACTTGTCATAGTAGGTTGGCGTACCCTTTGTAACTATCCAGAACGCACTGGTTAGAACAGATTCGTTCCCGTAAGATTGAGGTTGTGTAGTTTTCTCAATCAGTATGTGGCTGATCAGGGTTACTTTGATTTTGATAAACGGTCTCATCCCTTTCATCATCGTTATGGAGCAGCCACTCGTCATACTCTGCGGGCGTCATCACCCTTGGCCCTTTTTGCCGCGTTATGATTAGATATCCGGTCAAAGCAGTGAGTGCTAGAATCCAGATGTCACTAACAACTTCAAAAGAAACCATCGGGTTCCAGGTCTCTCAGACGGCCTTAGTTGAATGTATTATCCGGTCTAAAAATCTGCCGAGAATTGGGCCAACTAAATGGATGATTCTGTTCTATGGTATTGTTGGCCTGCCATTAGTGCCTAAATTTGATCACTCTTGATCTAATCGTTGTGTAATAATCTCAAATTAACTGTCTTGGCAAGAGGCGATCCACTTTCATCGGTATCTAAATTTCAAATCCTTGTTACAGCGCAAATGGAAGCCGAAGCGATTTGCGAAACTTGGACAATCGTTGTTTTGTCCACAACATTATGGTTTTCATAAACTAAGCCGGAAACAATTCATTAGCCGAGACCAAAAAAGTGCTCGTACTCCAACGCCCTAAATCCTAATTCTTTTTTTACTCTCGATTGCTGTGGATCTATGAATAATGGAGCAGGTAGCTATAAAATTTCATATAGCTTAATGGGTACTAATTTGTCATTTAAAGTCATTAAGTGTTTGATCATCGCTCCATTCTAAACGTCATTTGTAAATAGTTCTTAGTCATTTTCAAGCATTCAGCTATCAATTATCAGGATATGAACCAGTACATGGATTCTAAATCAATTTCGCGTTCTGTCAGATTTCAAAGTAATATGAGTGATATGGTCGTTTCACCAGGCGCGTTAGCTGAAACAGTTGCCCCCTCGAAACCTGAAAAATTTATTTCGTATCTGAGATATTTGGACGATGCGAATAGAGTAATAATCAAAGAACTACAGGACAATCCCGGGATCTCGCAAACTTCTCTCGCGGAAAAGGTCGGGCTGTCTCAGTCATCTGTGGCGCTCAGGCTTGCAAAACTGGCAGAGAGCGGCTTGATCAAGGATTCTCTTGTCATTGATTACAGGAAGCTCGGATTAAATGCAGCAAGGGTTGACATTTCGGCGAAAGACGCTGATATCGTTCTCGATTGGGCGAAAAACTGTCCGCTTTGCGTCAATGCTTCAGCTGGAATCGGGACGAATAATCTCTCGCTTTACTTCGTGGTCGAAGATTTGGAGAACCTGCCATGGATTATTGAAAAACATCTGTGGAGATTGCCGGGAGTTATGGAAATCAAAAGCACCCCGCTCACGTCGTGGATGTCTGGCGATGGAATATCATCTCATCTCGACCTGACAGTTGAAAGGAGTGAGACTCCTCCTTGCGGAGCGCTGCCTTTCTGTCCGCAGTGTCCGAAGAATCCAAATTACGAAGGAAAAGTTTGGGCTGCGAACGGTACAAACCGCGACGCTTGAAAGAATAGTTCCCACGACCTAAAATCCCGACTGGATTCCTCGAGGGTCAGCATTATTTCCGGGCGGGTTGTTTATTGTGGAGAATATTGCACAATGAACATATCGTGATGGTTCACATTCTTTACCTCAATGAACCCCGAATCGATCATCTTTCGGAGCTCCAAGAGAACGTGCAACTTCACATCTTCGATATCTAAGTTGAATTCTCTCGAGAGAGCTTGCACCAACTCTAGCGCACAACATGGTCTCTCGATCAATCGACTCTTGAGCTCACGCGCGTAATCTACGGAAACTGCCAATTAGATTACGCGTCTTGAACCTTTGACACCCGACCAGGCTAGGAAAGAGTCAAAAAATGATTAACTCTTACCTGGACGAGGACTTTCGAAATACAGTGATTACTGATTGAATGTCTTAACGACGCCGTCGACCTCTCCTAAGAGAGTTCTGCAACTCAATCTGATCACAAACTGGACAGCTCATTCCATTTCTTTCATTCGGACGAAGTTTGATGCTGTGTTTGGAGCAAATTTCTTGTTTTACTATTAAATCCATCAATATATTTGCGCATTCATCGCATAAAGACCCTTCTACTCAAAGAGGGTGCTCTATCATTTTTCGGGAGTATCCAGACCCTTCAAACTTCGATCACATGCATGTAAATGACATTCATCTGCCCAAAGGTGGGATAATTATCTTGCTTATTCCCCTCGATCCTAATCCATTTCGTTGGGAAAGAAAGGTCTCCATTGCTAACTAATTCCAGCAAAAAGTTCAAGTTGATGGGTTAGGGCAAGCTAGCGTGAAATCACGTTAAGAAAAGGCATCTTGCTTATCATGGTGAACCTTGCAAGTAATTTCAATTAACAAAGGCTTTTGCCAAACACAGAGACTTTGCAATAAGCAGGTAATTCATTATCTCTTTCTCACACTTATCTATTCAACTTGTAGTTCGATAAGATACAAATGCAAACTCGGATCGATCGCACATTTCTGGGCTGTCTCGAATGTCGCTTCAAGGGCGCCTGGGAAATAGATTCAGCTACTGGACGTTACCTGGCAACCGGAGAAGATGCTGAGCTCCGTATCGTTAGACTCGATGGGATGAAGAAATATCTTGCGTTTAAGAAAGGAGCCGCGGTTACTCTTTCTCCAACGAACGTGATTATGTTCGATCAATCTGATATCGAAGAAATCGTGAACATTGACGAACAACCGATGGGAGACGAGGGAGAGCGAGCTTAGTGCCTCGGATGTTAAAGGACGTTTGTTTGTGAATACTAGGAAAAAGAGGTCTATATCGAAAGTACGCGAACCAGATCTCAGACCTGAGCCTCAGTACATGATCTTCGGAGTTTTTCTTTCATGAATTTGGCTATGTTTCCGGAAACGTCTTCTTGTCGTGCTTGAGTCTGTCCGAGCTCTCCCTCAGCAATTTTGGGTAAATATTCGACATCTCTTTCTTTGTTTTCCAAGAAAGAGGAAACTCGTCTCGGTACGGGCAAAAATCATCTTTCACAGCTTTCATCGAGTCTTCATTAAAGACAACCGGATATAGCTTACATCCCTTGGGGCGGTCTTCATAGATTGTACACTTCGTCCCGTCATGGAAAACGCATCTGCCCTCTTTGCTGTTATTCAGAACTTTGAAGCCTTCCGCTGTCGTTGAACTGAAAAAATCCGGATCGTACCCAAGACTGGCAATGCGTTTGACATCTTCATCCAAGAGAATCATTTCTGTGTCGTAACAACAACTTACACAGCTATGGCTCCTGCAAACATTGCTCAGCGAGAGGACCCCCAGCAGACGAGATCAAGTCTAGAAGTTAAGTGGGTATCTGTGTAATTCTTGCCGTCAAAGATGTTGAGAGGAAGATTCTTCCGTGAAACTCTATGGATCTACGATTTTTTGGACAGCGCTTTGGCACATTTGGTCCTCAGTTGGATTTTGAATCGGAGATGCGCTTAAATGATTGTTTTATCCAACTGCTTAATTCTGATTATGCTAGTTTAGATATTCATCCGACAAGCTTAGAGACCTTCGGGCGTCAAGAAAGTCAACTCTGTTGAAAGTCCGCTAGGCAGATGGATATTTTGTATTTCTAAACCTCTAGTTTATCGGGCTGACCCTCCGAGTCAGGCAAAAGGGTCACTGTTTGGAATAGTTCAAAACCCATGGAAGAAAAACAAATCCTGTTTGTGTGTATAGAGAACAGTGGTCGCTCCCAGATGGCCCAAGCTTTTGCTGAAAAATATGGATTGAAGGCAACAAGTGCGGGACCCGTTCCTTCTAGCCGCGTAAATCCGAGCGTAATCGAAGCCATGAAGGAAAAGGGAATCGATCTTTCAAACAATATTCCCTCAATGCTTACTCCAGAAATGATCAACCGAGCTAGTCTTGTAATTACAATGGGCTGTTCGATTGGGAGCGTTCTCCCAATGCCGAAGCTAGTTCAGATGCAAAAGAAACTGGTCGACTGGGATCTCAAAAACCCAAAGGGAAAGTCTCTACCACTCGTGCGAAAGATCAGGGACGATATTGAAAAGCGAGTTATTGAACTCTCGAAGCAATAGAGGCTCCTGTTTTACATTTTCAGTGGCTCGTCCTAACTTCTTCACTGCCAGGCTTCACGGACGAGATCTTGCGGCTCTAAAAAATATCGAAAATGTGATTATAGCGTCATTCGCTGCGGACCAGCGTTATGCTAAGATCTGTATTTTCGTTTCGAGATTTCAATTTCGATAATTTCAATGCGTTGCTGATTTATCGAACTTCGCGAAATCAACGAGTCGTAAGTACCACGGTCTGTATCAATGGCTAGCAGGCCGATCTGCCTTTGAAAAGAATCACGGGACTGTTTGCAACTATCCAGTTCACGAGCCAGATCCCAATCGCGAGCAACGCTTGCCCATTTTCTCGCGCGCAAAGTCTCCTGTTCTAATGATTTAGTTGCAGTTTCCATAGGTACAGTTTTCATGCGAAGTATAAAAGCATGAAAAAATTCCCTTTTTTCAGAAATTGATTCAAACAAAGCATCGCCAAGTTGATTTTTTCAAGCGAGTCTTATCACAAAGAACGGCTTTTCGCTAATTATTGAAAAAATAATCCTCTTTGTTGTACAATGTGTGTTTTCCACATTTAGGGCATTTCTCATCGTTGTTTTGAATGACCGCAACCCTGAATGCTTTCTTATCGATCTGTAACTCAGAGGGATGGCGAAACCCGCACTTCCTATTCTTACATATTATGAATAAGGGCAATAATAGGACAAACTCTCAAAATACGAAGATTAGGAATTCTGCCGAGAGGGATGAAAAAATGGAAATGAGGAATCCTCGCCCGAAAAAAATTGGGCGATTAATCTTCATTTCAAAACTAGTTGCCTTGTTTATTCGACTGATTCGGTAACTGAAGAATCAGAATCGTTGCTGCTTGAGCTAGATGACTCAGCCGCTCCGCTCGGTTTCAGTGCAATTGCCGTTGCAAACCGCGGACCGACAGTTTCGATTTTGATCTTGACCTTGTCTCCCACTTTGGCTCCTTTTACGAAGATTATGAAACCCTGAATCTTTGCGACTCCGTCGCCACGTCTCGATAGTTCAGTCAGTTCCACATCGTATTCCTTTCCTACCTCGACAGGTTTCGGACCCTGATTCATTGAAGAACCACCATATCCTCGATCCCTTCCGTATCCTCCTCCACCGCCGCCTCCTCCGCCACCGCCGTATCTGCTGTTTCTGTTTCCGTAACTCATACTGTATTACGCTACTGTACTCAAGTCTCTACGTAACTTCGGGCATATAAGGCAGCTAACCTAACTCTGAAAAAGCCCAGACCTGAGTCCGGGCGCCGAGGTTGCTATCTTTCCCAAGGCTCTTTCGGCGGGGCCCTGTGTTTCGGAAAGCAATCTCGACAGTAAATTAGTCGACCCTCGACGGGTTCAAAGGGCACTCTAGTTTTCTTTCCGCAATCCGAGCAAACAGCATCTCTCATAATTCGGGGGATTCTAATCGAGCCACTGCCTTCGCGTTTATCTCTTTGACTCCCGCCCCCGCCTCTTGATCTTCGCCTATTACCATAAGACAAATTGACTATTACAAACTCTTGCTATTCACAATCTATCTGTCTATTAACGCGTTGTTATTCAAGGGATCTTTCATGGAGATCAGTTGTTCGTTTCAATCACTTGCGATCTCAAGCTAATTGATTATTCATAATCTGATTTCGAACTATGGATCATCGCCAATATCGAGTTTCTCCTGCCACTCAAAACAAGCCAACGAACTTATTTTTGCCATTTTATTGCCTGATTTGTCGATTATTGGCTAAGAATGCCAAAATATCATTGGATTAATGTGAAAGGCAGTAATACTCGATAGTACATAACTTGTATCAAGGAACTCTGGATTATTTTGGCTTCCCAAGCAGGAACGGTACTGAAGGTCCTCGAGGCATATACCCGAGATGTAGGCAGGGGCGTTGTACGACTAGACTACAATGCAATGGATTCGCTTGACGCTTCAACCGGGGATATTATCGAAATTAAGGGAAAAAGAAGAACAGTAGGAAAATGCCTGCCGCTCTATCCGTCGGATGAGGGAAGAGGCGTTGTCAGGATTGACGGACTACTCAGAAACAATTCTGGTGTCGCGATCGGCGACTCTGTGACAGCGAAGAAAATCAAAGCTCCTCCTGCCGAGAAGATAACCGTCTCGCCACTGGAAGCGATCCCACCAATCGACGAGAGATATCTCGCAGATGCCCTAGAGGGCATTGCAGTTACAAAGGGTGATAACATCATGATCCCCTACTTTGGAGGTCGCCTGACCTTTCAGGTTCAAGGTGTAAATCCGCCTGTTGATGCCGTTTTGATTACACACAGAACTATCTTCGTCATTTCCGAAAAGAGCGAGTCGATGCGTGGCGTTCCTCAAGTCACGTATGAAGACATCGGGGGAATGAAAGACGAGATACAGAAAGTACGAGAGATGATCGAGCTTCCATTGCGTCATCCGGAAATCTTCGAAAAGTTAGGCGTTGAAGCCCCGAAGGGTGTTTTGCTATATGGTACCCCTGGAACTGGAAAGACGCTGCTCGCAAAAGCAGTCGCAAACGAAAGCAACGCGCATTTCATCAGCATCTCCGGCCCCGAGATCATGAGCAAGTTTTACGGAGAAAGCGAAGCCCGCGTAAGGGAGATCTTCAAGGAAGCTAGAGAAAAAGCTCCGTCAATCGTTTTCATGGACGAGATCGACAGTATCGCACCTAAACGGGAGGAAGTGACCGGCGAGGTTGAAAGAAGAGTGGTCTCGCAACTATTGGCATTAATGGACGGTCTCGAAGCACGCGGTAAAGTTATCGTAATTGCTGCGACTAACAGACAAAACGCGATAGATCCTGCATTAAGAAGACCGGGCAGGTTTGACAGAGAAATTGAGATCAAAGTCCCGAACAAAAAGGGAAGATCCGAAATTCTCCAAATTCACACGCGGCATATGCCTCTGACTCCTGATGTGGAGCTTGAAAAACTCGCGTCAGTTACTCACGGGTTCGTCGGAGCCGATCTTGAAGGACTTTGCAAGGAAGCTGCGATGAAAACCTTGAGGCGTGTTTTGCCGGAGCTAAAGATGGACGAGGATAAGCTGACTCCTGAATTCCTGAACAAGCTTCAGGTAACCGATGAAGATTTCCAACTTGCCCTAAAAGACATCACGCCATCTGCTATGCGAGAGGTCTATATTGAAACCCCAGATGTTCGGTGGTCTGACA
Source organism: Nitrososphaerota archaeon (assembly GCA_013288145.1). The sequence continues at coordinate 38,878 of JABDCJ010000004.1, forward strand.
TCGGCGGGCTTACCGCGACCAAGAAGGAGCTTCAGGAGGCTGTTGAGTGGCCTCTAAAGTATCCGGATCTATACAACACTATTGGATATAGTATGCCAAAAGGCATCCTGCTATATGGTCCCTCGGGGACTGGCAAGACATTACTCGCAAAAGCGGTAGCGACAGAGAGCGAAGCAAATTTCATCAGCATCCGCGGTCCCGAGCTTTTGTCAAAGTGGGTTGGAGAGTCCGAAAGAGGAATTAGAGAGGTTTTCAGGCGGGCAAGACAGGCGTCCCCGTGCGTCATTTTCTTCGACGAAATTGATTCCATGGCTCCTGTTAGAGGGCTCGGCGGCGACAATCAGACTTCCGAGAGGGTCGTAAGCCAGCTTCTCACTGAGCTAGACGGGATTCAATCTCTCTCTGGCGTCATTGTGCTCGCCGCAACTAACAGGATGGACATGGTCGATCCTGCGCTTCTAAGGGCAGGGCGATTTGACAAATTGCTCTTGATTGGTCAGCCGGATAGATACGCCAGAAAACAAATCATCGAAATCCATACGCGCAGTAAGCAAATTGTCAGCGGCATGGAATTGGACAGACTTGTAGACTTGACTGACGGATTGAGCGGTGCAGACATCACGGCCGTCGTTAACACTGCAGTGTCCCTCGTTCTACAGGAGTTTATCGCTGCCCATCCAAAGCCCGAAGATGCGAAAAAGCACATCGCTGAAGCAGTTGTGGACTTGAAGCATTTCGAAGATGCGGTAAGAAAGGTTAGGTCGTCCCGAGAAGGGAAGCCGCAAGAGCGACTAGCAGTTTCGTATTACCGCTAGTCCCCCACCGGTTCACCCGGTTTAGAGCACAAGAAAGAGAATTCCTTGCTCAACAATCTAGCTTCGGATCTAGATCTCCCAGTTACTTGATGAAAGTAAGGTGGTCTGCATGATCTACTTTGGTTTATATCTTGCAACTTACAAGGAAAAACTATAGGTAAACTGAGTTGTCAGACAGCAGAGACGCAGACATTGCGCAAAGAGCTAAATTTTACAACGAGCCTGCGGTAACACGGATCATTTCGAAAAATGGAGTTCCGAAGTCGAAAAAGGCGATGCAGATCATAGTCTCAGAAGGTAGCGAAGTAAAATCCGGAGCGAGCGCCATCACTCAAAAGCTCATGGATTGTATCGGGTTTGTCATCTTTATTGTTCACCCTCAACAAATCAACATCAGAGACAAAGCAACGGGCAATATCATTGCAGTAATTCCTAGGTAGAACTCTTTTCTGATAATGCCGGACGCGATGGCAAGACATGTTCGTTAAGATCGGCGACGTAGAATTCTCGAGAACCGATGAGGCAGAATACACCGTAACTAAGTACGGTGGTGGCTCGATCGGGATACGAGCAAAGATTCAGGCCGGGAAGGATTTGAAACTAGACGAAGAAAAATTGTACAGTCTAAGGGAAGGTCGGACGCAAGAAATTGAGATTTTGACAGATGATGGGAACACCGTGAAAGGGTTGTACAAGATAAACGAATTGAATTGGAAGAAGCAAAAGAAAAAAGAGGATGACGGGGGCTTCGAGCTAGTATTCAATATCGGACTGCAAAAACAGTAATTTTCTTTGCAGTCCGACATTAGACTGAGTTTTTGGACAGTCTATCCCAATTTTTCCTATTAGGAAAAAACAAAAAGTTAAGGGCGTTTAACCGCCCATTCCGCCATAACCGCCGGGTCCGCCTGGAGGTCCTGGCGGTGCTGCTGACTTGCCTGAAGCCAACACATCGTCAACCCGGAGCACCATATTACTTGCTTCTGTAGCAGCTCGGATTATTTCTTCCTTTACCGCGAGCGGTTCGATAACTTGCTCGTCCATCATATCTGCGACCTTTCCAGTGCGCGCATTAACCCCGAACCACTTCTTTCCTTGAGCGTGCTTTGCCCTGAATTCGACCTGGACATCAATGACGTCCATTCCAGCATTCTCGGCAAGAGTCAATGGGAGCGACTCTAACGCGTCGGCGTACTTTAGTACGGCAAGCTGCTCTCTACCCGGAAGTTTCGTCGCGTATTCCCTCAGTTTGGAGGCAACTTCTGCCTCTGGAGCTCCTCCTCCCGCAACAATAAAGGGCTCCTCCAAGACATCTTTTACAACCATTATCGCGTCGTGAAGACTACGCTCTGCCTCATCCACGACTCTCTGTGAACCTCCACGTACTAGAATCGTTACTGCTTTCGGATTCTTGCATCCTTCAATGAAGACCCACCTGTCCTGCTCGATCTTTCTTTCCTCGACAAGCTTCGCGTAACCCAGGTCCTTGACGGATAGATCATCCAGGTTAGTCACTGTTCTTGCTCCGGTAGCTTTGGAAAGTCGCGTCATGTCGCTCTCCTTGGCTCGTCTTACCGCGAGTATCCCCTTTCTTGCGAGCATGCTTTGCGCGACGTCGTCTATTCCTTTCTGACAAATGAGAACATTTGCACCCGAGGATTCGACCTTGTCAACCATCGACCTAAGCATGGAAGTCTCTTCATCGAGAAATCCCTGCATCTGTGCTGGAGTGTTGATTCTAATCTCCGCAGAGAACTCTGTTTTTTCTATCTCGAGGGGCGAGAGGATTAGGGCGATCTTTGCTTCGTCAACCCTCTTAGGCATGCCTGGATGAACTACTTCCTTGTCCAAGACAATTCCTTTGATCAATCTCGTATCGCTAGATGAACCGCCAGCTTTCTTTTCGACCTTGATATTATCAAGGTCTACCTTGGATGTACCGTCAGTCTTCTTCTCGACAACGAGCATCAATCCATCGACGACTATTGTAGCGAGTTCCTTTCCAATGTCCGAGACCAACTTTGTCTGCATGCTAGTCTCAGCAATTCGTTCCAGAGTTTTCCTGTCTCCAGGTTCAACCTTGACTGCAATCTCCTTGAGTATTGCAAGTGCCTTCTCTTCCGCCTTCGCATACCCATCTACAATGATAGTCGGGTGCACGTCCTTGTTGATCAACTCTTCTGCATTAGCCAGAAGCGCTCCTGCAAGCACTACAGCAGAAGTTGTTCCATCGCCGACTTCGCTATCTGTGGTCTTTGAAATTTCAACTAGCATTTTTGCGGCCGGGTGCTGGACATCAATTTCTTTGAGAATTGTTGCACCATCGTTTGTGATCGTAACGTCTCCCATGGCATCGACAAGCATCTTGTCCATGCCTCGGGGACCTAAGCTTGACTTTACAATCTCTGCCATCAATTTTGCGGCAAAAATGTTATTTTTCTGAGCATCTCTGCCCTTTGTTTGAGTAGAGCCTTCCTTGAGAATGTACACCTGCTGACCTGAAGAGGTAGTAGCTGGAACGAGAGTTGACATTTGTTACTAACGGGCAACGAGAAACACTCCTCGCTTAAAAGGCGAACTACGTGCAAATACAGTACTAGACAGAAGGTTTACTCGGAATCGGACAGGGCTGTTTCCGCGACTGTCAGATTACGATGATCTGATTTGATCACCGTTACTGTGTCGCCCGCCTCAATGATTCCTTCCCGAATCACTCTCAGGTAGAACCCGGTTCGCTGGGATTCGAGCATCCACTTTGCAACATCATTTGTGCCAAATTTCATAGCGAATTTGTAGCAGGGCATGCGTGGCTGCGTCACCTCAAACTCCGCTGAACCAATGATGAGGTGATCTCCGATCCGGGTCGAATCTTCTGGCAATCCTTCAGTTGTCAGATTCTCGCCAAAACTTCCCCAGGGCAGATCATTATCCGGGATTTTAGATTTCCAAAACGGATAATTTTCTGATGGATAAACGTAAACAGCCTTGTATTCCCCGCCATGAACCGTAAGATCAGCCTGTTTGTCCCCCGTGAGGTTCAATTTCGTGACCTTAACTGGACCGTTAACTGGTCGCTTGTCAATACTTGACAGTACCTTTCTACCCCGAACAGAGCCCAGAACGTGGGGAGTCGCAACATTGATCGAAAGAACTTTGGGAGTCAATGCTTGTTGGTTTTCTCTTTCTGGGATGCAAACCCGAAAATTGTTTCTGTTCTCCGGCAGTCAAACCTAGTTTTCAACTAGGTTCAATTTTAATGCCCAAGAAGACAGCGACTTTTCCCCATTTCCCTTCAAGGAATTGTAACCGGGCTGCTTCATTTGTTAAGTATAGAATCTTTGTCGGGCTATTGGTTGCGGCGAGAAGTTGAAAACATGCACGGACAAAATCGCTCTCTTGCGTGGGTCTTTGTTTATCCGGCCCCTTGGCTTCTTGGCTAATGTTCGAGCCGCCTGACCGAACTATGCAAACAAGTGTATGGTCAGCTGAAGCCAAACTGAATTCAATCGGGGTCCCATCGGGCAATCCAATTCTCACCCCTTGCAGCAATGTCGTGTGATACTTGTTTTCGATATAGGCCTTGGCTTCGGAAATCTTATCGGCAGAGGGCATTGAGACTAATAGCCTCTCACTGACGGAACCCGATATTAAGATCTCCGTCATTTCTCTGAACGCTTGCGGGAAATAAGTTCGAAATTCTCAGGTTACCGTAATATTACAGTAACAGCCTCTTGCGCGAAGACGTTACTTTTCGTGATAATCGCGGCTTATCTTTCTTGCCGCTCTGTTTGTATTAGAGTTATTTCTTCACAGCCGAATGCTTTGATATCTTACTATTTTCCAGATGGCTTTCAAGTGCGTCCATCTTCTCGGCCCAGAAATCCTGATATTTTGATACCCAGTGATTCAACTCTCGGAATCCGTCGGGCTTTAGAGAATAAATCCTCTGCTGTGCGTTAACAGTTACACCCACGAGCTGCGCTTCTCGCAAGACTCGAAGGTGCTGCGATACCCCGGGCTGAGTGAGGCGGGGAAATTTCGCCACGATTTCACCCGCGGAAAGAGGCTTAACTGCTAGGAGATCGAGCATCGCCCGGCGCGTAGGATCGGCTACTGCCGAGAAGACATTTGCGCTCGCGATCTCCCGCGGCATTGTCGCTACTTGCTCCAAGATTGCGTAGAACGAAACTGGTTTATTTGAAAGAGATTACCGTCGAGATCAGAAAATGTGGCGGTAATGCTCCATGGGTTTTCGTCCGGTTTTGCTTGTTTGAATTCGACCCCATGGGATTTCAATTCATCAAAAGTTTTCTTGGCATCGTCAACTTTCATCGCGATCGGAGGACTGTTTCCGGGACGCCAATTGGTTGACAAACCAGTCGGATCGTTCCATCCCAATGGGTAGAGCGAAAGTTCCAAATCTTGGTCCTTGAGCCCCACGGTAACATACCTGTAGCCGTTCGGCCCAGTAAAGTCAGTCTTTTTCTCAAACCCCACCTTCTGAGTGTAGAATTCGACAGCTGCCTCTTGATTTTTGACGACCAGCGTGAATCCCGTGATTTTCGCGTTCATAAATCCGAATATAATCATTTACGTATATAAGAATACTGATAAGGCGAGTTTTCATTGAATTGCCCTACAAAATAGTCGAACAAGTGACTACCCGAAAAAAGGCTTCAGTACTTTCCGGTAGATTACTTTCGTACTTTTCTTTTTGATGACCTCGACTTTTCCAGCAATCATCTCTTGAATAAATCCTTCAAGATGTACTTGGAAAATCTCGGTCAGTTTTTTCTTTGAAGAGTTTTCCAGTCTTCAGGAGTTTCGTCCTGATTTTTCTTTTCGTCCTCTCCTTCTTCCGCGATATTTTTCTGCCATGTATTACTCTACTAATGCCGAATTCTGCTTAAGGAAGATACTCGTCATTCTTGCTGACCTTTTTCTCTCATTTTTTCGAGTAACCATGTAAGGCCGTATTAGGCCTTGACAAAATCTAGCTGAAGGCTCAGTGCAAAAACGAAAGAGCCTTGGGTGGGATTCGGGCTCCTAGTGATAAGACACCTACGGGATCATGCAAAAAAATGAAGAACCGTAAGGGGCCGTCTCGGAAGCGACAAATAACTGCCAGTTGAAAATCGACTTGAAGTCTTTTTTTTGAACGAATCAACGAGTCGATGGAAGTTAAAGCTCTCGCCTCTAAGAATCGTACTGATCATCTTTGTAGTTTTAGTTGTAATGTTTGCCTTGATCGTGGGCAGCATGTATTTGTATCCTTATGATACCGTGAAGGTTCCATCAGCATGCAAGGACTCCGCGTCGATCGGATCAAACATGACAACTTACGGAAATCTTATCCACACTAGCTTTCTACTCCAGCAATCAAAAACGACGATGCAACTACAGTTCATTCGTCCAGATTACAAGATACCGCAAATAGGAAGCGGCGAACTCTTGACCAGTAATGCAAAATCTGCGGTGGTTGTCATTATCGACTACAACAATGGTAACTTCAATAGCACCCTCTATCTCGTAAACAAAGGCGACAATTCAACAATCACAGAAATGAGTTTCAGCAACGATTTTCTGGCAGCTACAATAAGAAACAATGTACTCTACGTCTACAACGGCGGGTTGGGCTACTTCCTCAACCCAAGTAGTGGCGAGCCAATAAACAAAATATTTTCAATCGATAACTACCGAGATGTCTCGGTAACGGGCGATAATGCAATCATTCAAACAACCGCAATTATTGCTGGGCTGTATGCGGGCGGGAGCTTTTTTGACGAACCCAGCTTGAATTTTACCACCGTAGCGTATGGATGCTTGATATTGTAGCCAAAAAGATGGTAAAGAGCCTCGGGCGGGATTCGAACCCGCGACCTCGACCTGTTTGTGCTCTGTTGTGTTATTCCAGATTTCTTACCAAGGTCGCGCTAAAGCCGCCTGTGTCTTTCTTCAGACTCTTCCAGACTCTAACTAGGCTGAGCTACCGAGGCACGTAGTTTAGGAACGCAGAGCAAAACCCGATCGAATCCTCTTAAAATCTTTCCCGGCGACATTCGAGATGGATCGATCTTCAATGCGCAAAGACGATATAACTTGAGAAACAAAAATTGTCATTAAAATGAAACTCGTCGACGCGCACCTTCACTGTTCGGAGCTTCCCAACGACGGGCTTCTAAATTACGCCAAATTCAATGGTTTGGAATACACGCTAAAAGAACTATTGGGGCTCATGAAACAAAACGAAGTCGAGCGAGGACTATTGCTGAGTCCGCCGATGAAAGGTGGTGCTCCTGCCCCGAACTCGAGGATAATCGAGCTCTGCAAAAAAAGTGAGGACAAGCTTTTTCCGGTGTTAACTGTCGAACCGAATAATGACAATGTCGAAATTTCTCTAAAGGAAGCGAGAGAAAATCGTGGCTATGTAAAGGGCTTCAAGATCAGACTGGGCTATGTCAAGGTGTATCCCGATGATCCCATTTATGATCCAATCTACGATTACGCAGAAGATCAGAATCTGCCGGTAATGTTTCACACCGGCGACACGGCAACCTCAACCGGCAGTTTGAAACACTCCCATCCGCTTACGATCGATCCACTTGCAAACTCCAGGCCGGAAATGAAAATAGTGATCTGCCATTTTGGAAACCCCTGGATTTCGGATGTTGCCGAACTGATCTACAAGCATCCGTATGTATTTGCTGATATGTCAGGTCTGGTTGCTGGTGATGGAGCAAAGTATGCAGAGAAGTACATCGAATCTCTTGCAACAAAACTGAGCGACGCAATCTATTTCGCAAGTGGCGCCGACAAGATTATTTTCGGAACTGATTATCCCGTCGAAACATATCCCGCAGGTTTGAATCTGCTTCGAAGGCTGAAAATCGATGAAGATGATATTTCAAAAATCGCTCAAAAGAACGCGATGAAGGTGTTTTTCTCATCTTGAGCCTGCAAGATCTCGTAATCTACGAGCCCCGAAACCTTTCGGAAAGGGAGACTCTGTACCCAATTCTTGAAAGCAGTTTCGAAGGATGGTATCTGAGCCACTCTAAACGTACGCTACGAGAAATAGACAAGGTTTTCGCAGCTAAACTCGGTGAAAAAAATGTTGGCGTTGTTATGCTAAAGAATATTGATCCCGAGATTGGTTACGTGTACTACATTGCTGTTGCAGCCGAGTACCGGGGGAGAAAAATAGGAAAGGCACTGCTTCAATACTCTTTATCTTATTTCTCAAATTTAGGCGACAACGTAGTTTTTGCAAGTCTTACAGTTGAACACGGCGGAGAATCTAAAGTGCTCTTTGAATCTGAAGGATTCATAGAGACAAACTTTGGACAGGTCTCAAAAAAATACGGCAAGCTGCACGCCATCAACATGTACCGCAAAATGCTCGTAGTTTCAGGAGAGCTCGTAGTTTACAAAGAGCTCTCTGGAAAACTCGACTGAGTGAAAGCTACCTCAAAAATCCAGTCATAGCTGGCGGACTTTGGGAAGGGTGACACTTCATTCCGTCTGCTAAAGAACGGAAGACAGCTGAAAGATTTTCAAACTCTTCAGATTCTCTCTGCATGCTGTATACGACGTAATATCTCGACATTTCCGGGCAGTAAAAGTGGATCGACCATATGTCTCTTTGCGAAACGCCGCGGGACATCATGCCCCTCTGAAGTTTTGCACTCACGTGGGACAGCAGCGCTCGGTGTCCGTCAATTTGAATTTCATTGAGATCAGTCACCTCAGTTGATCTTACGTCAGGTCCTTTCTTGACGCGCTTTATCCCGAAATCTCGATGTTCTTCAAGGCTCTTGAATTTCTTCTGAGCATCAGCGAGCGGGCCCCAGGATACGAAAAACCTGTTGCCATGCGGACTCTGAAAAACAACATCGGCTTTCTTCCTCGTACCCTTTGGGTTGAACTCAACCCGCCAGTCAGACGGTATCTCCAGTTCGATACCGTAAAGCGCAAATTTTTCCTTACCTATTATCGGCGCTGCTTCTTCCTCGGGTATTGATGATGACGATTCCAAAACGAGGTCCTTCTTGAATCTCCCTTACCCAAGGGCATAGCCGACAGTTCGTATAAAGCGTTGCCCTCTTTTCGCTTTACGAAAAATGGCCTAGGCACAACGATTGGTGAATAAATCCTGAGTTGCGACATTACAGACTAGGACGCTGGCTTTGGGCCGCCATCGGGCGCAGGCTGCCTGTCGGTCATTGGCCTCGAATCTACAACCTCAACGTCCTGCTCCGGAAGTTCGTACCACTTTACCTTCTCTCCGACACGGGCCCTCATCTTCCATCCAAATGACTTGGGTTCCGCCTCGATTACTTTTCGAAGCTGATCGAACTTGCTCTTCACCATAGCTTGCTGATCCGGTGTTAGCGCGTACGTCGGAAGCGAAGCTTCGATTCTTTCCAAATTCAACATGATAGTACGGTACAGTCCCCAATCCTGCGAGCAGAGCTTCGCGATGTATTTGCCATTGATTTTGTCCGGCTCGTCTTTTTCCGAGAGATCATGGTCTATGAAAAGAGCAATCACATCGCGGTATTCCCTTTCCGTGATCTCGTAAACCTGCAGCTTCGTGAGCAAAAGATCGCACAGCGGCAAAGTTAGTTTGTCAACGAGGAGCCGACCTGTAAAGTCGAGCTTGTGGCTCATCTCGAAGGTATTTAGGAAAATGTCGACTCTTCTTTCATTTGCAATATCGTTGAAGATCAGACGGCTGTAACCATTCAACTTGTTAAATCGATCGCGCGGGGTGTAACCAAGATCATCGAACAGCTTTTCAATTTCCTTCCTTTGCTTTCTGAATCCCACGAAATCAATGTCCACATATCTCCGACTCAAGTTTGCCTGGATACTGCTCGGGTTCCTAAGACGGAATGCGAGACCGCCGAGCAGTCGGAGAGTTACCTTCTTGGTCTCTGCAACTCCGACAATTCTGTTAGCTTCTATTACAACATCTTTCTCAGGCAGAAAATTTCTCACGCCTTTCCAGTTTAGTGGAGTTATTCTGATGGAGCAAGCATATTCAACATTTTGCCTTACATTTCAATCTCACAGGAGCTGATTCGGGCCAGAATGTGTACTCAAAAATTCCCCTCGAGAATCATTGCTAGAAAATTGGTCAAAAGGTTACTCATTTTCGGGATCCTGTATCAAATAACATCAATTCAAAGCATATCATTACGGATAAGGTATAGCAATCGCACTACCACTCTTCTTAATCATCAAATATTCATGACTTTTGAAATAAGTTCATTAGCCCCTCTTGAAACCGCACATGTTTGCAACGAGTAAAGAAAATTCCATGAGGGAGAAAACGTTTCACCGGCTCCTCGAAGGTATAAGGCGATACGGACTAGAAAATGTGAGTACGCTTTCTAAATGGATCGATATACCTGTTGAGACCGCGCGGTACATGATCTGGGAGGAGCTCCCAAAGCACTGCATCTCCGTTGGCATAACTGTGAACCTGCCTCGCATAGGTTTAGGCAGATGGATGCTGTACTTTAAGCCTGTTGAAAAATCATTCACGCCGGCAATTGAAGCGTTTCTCAGAGAAGAGACCGGATTGATGTATCAGGGGCGAGTACTGCCAAACAATGGCTCGTTTGCAAGTTTCGGCATACCATTTGGAGAACACTATAAGCTGCGTGACCAGCTAGATCAAATGCGAAGCGCCAACATCATAGAAAATTACTCGTTGGACGAGGTCGAGTTCGTTCGCAATGTTTCATTCAATTCAAACTTTTACGATTTCAAGGTTAGAAAGTGGAAGTTCGACTGGGCAGAAATTGAGAATTACAAAGAACCACTTTTGACTCCGGAGCTGCCGGAGGATCAAGCACCTGTTGTCGATTACAAGGATATTCTAATTCTCAAGGAACTGCAGCAAAGCGTACCCCGCACTCTGTCAAAACTTTCCGGAGCTATCGGTCTCGACCAGCACAACCTTAGGTACCACTACAAGACACACGCTCGTCGTGCGATAGCGGGATACTATTTGAAGCTGAGCTCGGGGAATGCGCCGGGTTCGATGTCCGCCATGATCTTCATGCATCAGCATGGAAATTCAGGGGCGATGGACCAAGGACGTTTCGTAGCTCTAAGCATTCCGTTTACTCAGAGGGTGTGGAAGACCGAGAAATACTATTGCTGGTACGTGAGCTGCCCGGGCGAATACACGAACCGACTTCTAAAGTATGTGAACGACAGATTTGCTTCGATTCCGGGGAAGCTTGATGTATTGAGCGTCGATTCTGAATCGGAGTACGAGGATACACTCCCGTACAGACTGTTTGATGAGCGAACTGGTAGCTGGCGCTATGAGCCAAAGTCAGCACTGTCTGTAATCCGAAAGTAAAACTTACCCTGCACCATCCGGAAAAACTGTTTACTTTGCTGGTACAGGAGGATCTCTCCGCAGCGTTTGTATCGAAAATCGAATTGACGCCTCCTTTCCAGCGGGAATGAAGATGTGAAAATTGTTTTTCCGTTTCTGGAGATCTTTTTCCTGTTGAAATTACCAATTGATTTTTAACGACTTATCAGGGCCATTTTGAAAATTAAGCGCGATTTTATCCGCTAATTTCATCATAAAATAGAGAAAAATTCACGATGGCCAGAGGTGAAATTGTTGTTCTTGGTTCGGGCTTGATGGGATCTTCTATAGCTATGGATCTTCTCGAAAGCAGCGCCGTCACCAAGGTGGCCGTCGTCGATTCGAGCGGAGATAGACTTCGCGCCCTTCAGGTCAGGGCTTCCAAGCTTTCAGGGCTGGATCAGTCAACCGGCAGGAACCTGAAGCTCGCAGAGAAGCTTCAGATCGTCGAATTGGACATTGTAAAAAAGCGCGAAGAGCTACAGAACTTGCTCTCCAGATATGAGCTTGGAGTGGGCGCGCTGCCGCATGAAATCGCGGAAGAAGCAGTAAAAACAGCGCTCGATGCGGGAATAAATTTTGTCGACCTGATTTATTCCTGGCGGCACGACAGATCTTCATCAGTTGACGTGAAAGCAAAACAGAAAGGAGTCACGATTATTCCGGCCTGTGGCCTCGCGCCCGGTCTCACAAGCATTTTAGCGAAGAATTCTGCGGACCAGATGGAGGAAGTTGACTCTATCAAAATAAAGGTCGGTGGGATTCCTGAGGTACCGAAGCAACCACTGAATTACAAGGTTGTATTTTCGATCGAAAGCGTGCTGGAAGAATATGTCCGGGAAGCGCTAATCGTCAGAGATGGTAAGAAAATCGCAGTTCCTGCTCTCTCAGAAGTAGAAGAACTCACTTTCAATGAATTCGGGGATCAAAAGTTTGAAGCCTTTTTGACTGACGGTCTTTCAACTCTGCCTGACACGCTACGCCGGGTAAAGTACATGGAAGAAAAAACGATCCGCTGGAAGGGACATGCGGATCAAGTACAACTTTTGATGGATCTGGGATTTTTCTCGGAGAGGCCGGTGAATCTGAAGACTACCGGAAACCGTGTCTCCCCGCGTGCGCTGCTTTCAACTCTCTTGGACAAAAAGCTAGCGATGCATCAGGGGGACAAGGACATGACACTTTTGCGTATAGATGTCCAGGGCAGGAAAAGGAAGGGAGACAAATCAACGAGAATCCATCAATACGAAATGATTGACAAGTTCGACGTTGCAAACCAGATTACTTCCATGGCGAGGACAACTGCGCATCCTTGCTCGACAGTTGCGCTGATGATATTAGAAGGAAAAATCACAGAAAGGGGATTCATCCCGCCTGAGCTTGCAATCAAGGACGACCGATTCGATGAATTTCTATCCCGGCTGGAACTGAAAGGATTGAATATCAAGGAAAGAGAGTTCCTCGCAGACTAGCGGCTGGATTTTTCTTGCCTTACCGAAGAACAAGTTCTTCAGCGGATAAAAGCGATCCAGATGGGAAGACTTCAATTATCGTAAAGAAACTGAACTGGAAAGAAAAAAGGGACAAAATCCCCACGACATTTGTTTCGCTCGCTCCCGAGAAGCTGGTTATCGAAAACGGGATCGATATACTCGTCGGCGTTTTCCACATAATGTGGGACGACATGCCGCGAAGGAGAACGTATCAAATTCGGCTGTCAGATCTTGTAACCTCTGTTGGAGAGTATTCAGGAAGTAGCCTGACGTGTGGGAATTACGAAGACTTACTCGAGAAGCTCGAGTCAAAGCAATTTCCATGATTATGGTTTTGCTAAAACATAATCAATAAATTGCGTAGAAATATCGACCTGTCTGCGCACTTTTCTGTTTGCCTCGGTAGCTCAGCCTGGCCAGAGCGAAAACATTTCCTCAAACTTAAGAACTGTTGCTCAGTTGCCTTGTAAGCAATAGGTCGCGGGATCAAATCCCGCCCGAGGCTCTCTTTTACGGTCGTGTTTGATCCGCTCGGCTTGTGGGTTGCCCACTTGCTAACAAATTGTTAACAATTTGACCCATGTTTTCCCTCCGCCGAGTCTTGGTTTATAATTAATTGCAAAGTTTACCTTATGTTTTAGTTGGAGACAATTCGAATGACAAGTCATAATGAATTTTCGGTTCATTTACACAGGGATAAGAGTACGTAATATTCAGGAATCGCTAGACTTCTACACAAAGATTCTACAAATGGAAATGGTGGATAAACTGGAAAGAACGGAGCCAACCAAGGGGCAAGTAGTCACGCTCAGGAGCCGAGACTCCGCTCAGTTGCTGGAACTCAACTACTATGAAGAAGGAAGTCAGTTCGGTTCCGTATACAAAAATGGAGAAGAACTCGACCACCTCGCCTTTGACGTTGACAATCTTCTCGATACCGTTGAAGAACTGAGACAAAAAGGGGTCGAAATAATTGCAGAACCATATTCCATAGGCCAGTCCATAGGATGGAAGGAAGCATTTGTAAAAGACCCGAACGGCATCTGGATTGAATTATTGGAACGCAAAGAGTGAATGGAATAACCGTTGAGCAAGAAACAACAAGAATAAGAACTGGAACAGTTCGTCAAGCCATTTTATCCCAAGAAGGACATAATGAACGACCTTTCCGCCCGGCCAGGGAGATTCACCAACAGCTAAGAGCCCCTTAGTCCGATCAACCATAGACTTGTCTTTAGCCGTTATTGGAGAAAAACAGAACTTGAGCAAGGATTACTAACTATTGCTCGTAACTCCGTCCGAGGCTCTTCACCATTCCTAAAATCTTTTTCTAACTCTCCTTGCAGTTTCTTGTATGTCTTAGCTAGGCCTTGTCTTAGCTTCCTTTTCCTGTGATCACCCGGACGAAGGCTCTGGTTAAGACGATCAATGCGACCGAAATATCCCACATGAAGAACCTCCAGTTTCCGATGGTCGGATTTGAAATCCAGAAGACGTTAGAAATTGAAACCAAGAATATTGTCGCAGCTATAATCCCTGAAAACATCGAAATCTTGAACATTTTAACGTAGTTTGCTTGCGATTTGCTGACCTGCTTGTGCTTTTCTTGTCTAATCACCAGATAGCTCATTCCAGCCAGCAATACTTGCATTATCCCTATGTCAAGCCCGAAAACGGCAGAGGAGTACTCAAGAAAGGTGTTGGATGTGGTCTCAAGAACGTAGAAAAGGAATGGTTCAAGCGCGACACAAAAAAGAAGTGCGACATTAAGATATTGCGTGAAAAAAGTTTCCACAGAAAGTGCCGACACGATTCGTGTGTATGCTAGCCAGATTACAATGATTATGAGAAAACTAAACCCAAACTGGCTGATGTCATTGTTGAGATCCGCGGACGATAGTGGAATGTGCTGGATTAGAGCAATAGACCCAATAGAGAGAGCAAGCCCAAAAACAAGGTCTGAGAGGCTCTCTATTCTAGATTTTATTTTGCCTCTGGTTGCATTATCTTCGATGTGGTCTGCCGTCAGGAAAATGTCACTAAAACGGGCTCGGCAAAATATTTGTTTTTACATCTTTGTTTGTGCAACCGCCTCCTGAATTTCCAAGTGCGCCTATCTTCACGAAAGGTAAAAAGACCGCAGGAAAATCCTCAGAAGGGGTTTTCGCGAACCTGGAAAAAAACGAGATTTGATCTATCGGGTGCACTCCCCGCCGGTGGCTCATCTTTTTCCTCTGTGCGGGCAAAAATGAATTATGTAAATCATGTTCTTCTGTATCTCTGTCTGTGACACTTTAGAATAGTGGCAATAACACTTAAACAGCCCTGGAGATCATAGTTTCGAAGTCATGGCGAAAGTCCTTGTAAAAACCCGGAAAGTGGGAGGATCAATCGTCGTAAGTATACCTAAGGAGGCTACTGAGCAGGAGGGCATCAGAGAAGGCGAATTGGTAGAGTTGGAGGTTCGAAAAGCCAGGAGGGACTGGTTCGGCGCAACGAAAGGGGTTGGGTCGTTCACCAAAGAGGACGAGCTAGATTCCCATGACTGACATAGTAATCGATTCCTGGGCTTGGATCGAGTACTTGGATGGAAGCGATTTAGGATCGCGCGTTCGCGACATAATCCTGGACGGTCGAAACAAACTCTACACTCATTCTATCTCCATTGCAGAAATCGTATCTAAGGAAAAAAGAAGAAAGAAGGATCCCGAGACAGCTTGGAAAGCAATCACCAACCTTACCAAAATCTTGCGAGCAGACGAAATGGATTGCAAAGCTATTGGTCTTCTCCATGCTGAAATAAAGGCCACGAACAAGAATTTCGGGCTCGCAGATTCATTCGTGTTGTATGCTGCAAGAAAAATGCGTGGACGAGTACTGACAGGCGATCCCGACTTTAAAGGAGTCGCAGACGCTATTTTGTTGCGATGAACTCCTTTAGAGATCTATTCTGTTTGGATCTAGGACAAAAGCCAGGAGATCCTAGACTCAGCTTGTGCCACTCGGAGGTACCACCTTCTTCGTTCCGATGTTTTTCCAGACTATCCCAATTCCCAGCAAGATTATTCCCACGAACGTGAGAATAAAATCATCAATGGAATACCGCCTATCAAGTAAGGCGATACTTAAGATGATGAGAATGCATCCCATGAACAAGAGTCTCAATTTCATACCGTTCATGCGTTTTTCCACCTCCTTTTGGTACTAGGCTTCAAAATCACCTGGCCACAAAAAAAGAATACAAAAGCCCTGAAACCAAGCTATTATCTACATCCATTTTGTCAAGATTTCTTCCCGATTTTTAGCGGTAGCTCGCAACTACCTTGCGGTGCCCATGTTTAACCACATGTCTCATAATCCTCTCTACATACGAGATGAGAGAAGTGAAAACTATCGGGATTATGATAGCTATCCTCAAACGTTTCGTTGTGTAGTGCATCCTACTTCCTTTCACCTCCACGAAGTGAGAATCTCTTCTCTCTGGAAGGTTGCTCTTGCTGCCACGAAGAGAAGGACATTAATTACAACCAAAGCTCCAGCGAGTATCAATAGATTACTGTTAGTGAATGGAAAGATGCCGGTCTCTGAAGCAAGGTACAATCCAATGAATGGAAGTAGAAGAAGGCCGCCGAGCTGCTGAGCTGATCGCACGTCACTCAATCTAGAAGAGATGATGACATTCAGTTCGACGCTTAGAAGAGATGCAAGTGGAGCGCAGAGCAAAATCACGCCGATGTACGAATTTGGATAGTAGTAGAAGCCCAGAAGGCTGTGCGTAAAATTGTCCATGAGCCCCATGAACATCACCGAACCTGCGTAGATGGCGACCAAGGGAATAAGTAACCCGGAGATTATTTTCCCGAACAAAATTTCCCCATCGGTCATTGGAGTGGCGAGGAGCGGCTCCAAACTCTTCTGAACCTTCTCCCCCACGAGACTGTACGAGGCGATCGCAGTTGGGATTATTGCCGCCCCTACCAAAAAAAATATTGAAAACGAATCCATCAAAGTCTCCGCTTCCGTAGCACCAACTGGATGCGCCGCTTTGTGCAGAGAATAATTCAGAATAAGCGGAAAGACGATGCCGATAATTACAGGAAGGGCGATTGATGCATAGATCACGGTTGGCTTCTTCCTAAAGATCCTAAAGTCCTTCGCAGCAACTGCCCACGAATTTTGAAGATTCATTTTCTTCTCAGCTCTCCTTTACTAGCTTCAGATACACATCCTCGAGACTTGATCCGACTTCTGTTACAAATTGCAAGCGTCCTCCGGCATTCTGAATCTCTTGGAGAATTACCGGATTTTCCTTTTCGGGATCTTTCACCATGATGACGAAGCTGTTGACCGTTTTCTCTGCAATTTGATACCCGAGCTTGTTCACGGCCTTTACAATGGAATCGTCGACAGACTGGAGCCGAACTTGTATTCTTCGACCAGCGAGTGAGCTCCTGAGTTCTTCAGGAGATCCTGTGGCAACGAGCTTCGTCTTCAAAATAGCAACCCGGTCGCAGATTTTCTCAGCCTCATCCAATAGGTGAGTATTGAGAAAGATGGTTTTCTTTTCACTCTTGAGCTGCAGGATGAAATTCCGAATCGTCTTTGAAGCCTCAGGATCGAGATTCGCGGTCGGTTCGTCCAAGAAGAGGACCTCAGGGTCATGGATTAGGGCGCGCCCGAGAGCAAGCTTTTGCTTCATACCCTTGGAGAATGTTCCAGCTGCAACATCTCTCTTATCCCAGAGACCGAGTAGTTTGAGAAAGTACTCGATTTGCTCCTTTCTTTTTTGCTGGCTCAGCCCATAGTAACGCCCGTAAAAATCGAGATTGTCATAGGCGCTCAGCTCATCGTAGAGCCCAACATTTTCCGGGAGGAACCCTATCATTCTTCTGATCTTTTGCTCGTCCAAACTCTTCCCCGTGTCATAATTGCCTATGGTTGCTTTTCCTGATGTTTTTGAAATTAGACATGCGAGCATCCTGATCGTAGTTGTCTTGCCCGCACCGTTTGGACCCAGAAAGCCGAAAACCTCACCTTCCTCGACATTCAGTGAGACATTGTCCACTGCTGTCAAGTTCCCAAATTTCTTGGTAAGATTCTCAGTATCGATCAGTCTGACTCTTCCTCACTGGAACAGTTTCCGCTTTGCACTAAACAGAAACAGATCCTTTTTCCATGTTACCCATTCAAATCGTCTCTTTAAATGGAATCTGAATCGTACAATTTTTGTACGAATCGTCACATCTTATAATACGAAAAAGACCAGGAATTTAGATGCCAGAGCCAAAATGATGGATAACGGAGGGGCCGATGTTCCACGCGATGAAATGAAGCGCGCCGTCAAACGAGCTATTCTCCTGAACGAACACTTGCTCCGCAGAGCTTGGGGAATACTCTTTCTTGCGCTCTCACTTTCAATGTTCCTTTCGATCTTTGGAGTGCCGATTATTGATTCATTGGGAGTCCTGAAATCATTCGGAGTCCCAGGATCGATAGCAATGGATCTGACCGCGAGCGGCTGCGGTACAATTGCCATTCTTTGGGCATTCAAACGAGTCCGCAATACTGCGGAGATTACTCATCCTGAAGGCGACAGAGCTTGGGCGAGGCTACTTGGATATCGTTTCCTGATTCCTCTTTGGATAGCACTCAACGGGATCGTGATTTTGACGATCGCATTTGCAAGCGGTCGAGTTTCACTTGTTGTCCTTTTGATACACCTTGGCTTAGCTATTTATCTCTATTATGCCCTAAGACTCTCTTTTTCAACGAAAATTCCCGCGGAGGCTATCATTGCAATCGCCTCACTCTCAGTAAGTAGCATTGCATCCATCGCACTGTTGTCTATTACCACTAGCCCCGGACCCTACGTTCTCCTGTGGGGAGCTACGATTGTTGCCTGGATCTTCTCTGGAGTCTACGCGCGTACTAGATCCATTCCAGAATTTGAGGAGGAGCGTTCTGGGCTTGAGTGATGACGAAATCAAACGAGAAGTTTTTGATAAAATCGTTACAGATGGGACCATCCGGTCGTTAAATGAGCAGCTTAATGACTCGCCCTTCAAATCATCTACTAGAATCCTGATCCTCGTGTTACTTGCAATGACTCGAAGGATGAGCTCAGTAGAACTCAGGACCCTCACGGGACTGGGAAAAGGGAGCTTGGAGAACCATTTGAATAAACTTGAAAGCTTCGGTTATGTTAAGATAAGCAATGAAAAATCCATCGGCGCAAGGGGTGTTCCGAGGCAGATAGTTGGGATCACTGAGAAGGGGATTGAGGCTTGCCATGCGCTTGTAAAAAGTATGTCAAGTTTGGCTCTCTGAGAGTCGACATAATCTGCCATTAATACTTCATTCTTTCGATGGATATTTACCCTACCAACATTTGGGTTGGACAATTTTTGATTGGTTATCAAACGGACATCACCAACTCAATGTTCTGTCAAGCGTCTTCACCCCAGGATCGTCTTGAATTGAAAGCTTTAGGCGTACAAAATTTGTACTTTTCGAATCCCATTTAAGATGCGTATTCTCAAGGTAGGGTGGAAAGAATCTGCATGAATACTGGAATTGCCATAGTCGGTATTATTGTGCTTATTGTTGGAGTTGCCCTAGGTGTCATTGTGCCCATTGTGGGAGTAGCCCATGACCTACCCGCTGTACACCCCTTTGTCGTAGGAGTTGTGTGCATTGTTGCCGGCGTGGTTATTACAGTAATAGGCGCGAGTATGAAAAAGAAAAACGCTCCACAGGAAGAAAAGAAAAACAAGCAAGCTTGGATGAACGGGATCACACCTAGAGGGATGAGCGAAGGGAGAATGCTTGAGGTACAAAATTTGTACGTTTAGAACTTCTTTTTAGAATACGATTTTTGATCAATATGTGTCCTAGCAAATAGGAGAATAAGAGTTGCCGAGTTCCCAAACAGTCATCTTAATCGTTGTACTCACAGTAATTGTAATCGCTGTAGTAGTCGTATTTCGCGCCTTGACGGGTCGAAAATTAACGAATCTGTAATAATCCAATGAATCTTAACAGAAAGAAACTCCAATGATTTTTACCAAACCCAAATGTGATCGCTTTGCGAGGAAAAACAGTCTTATCGGGTGTGGCCGGAATTGTAGTGGGTGTCGTGCTTGTATTCTTAATCGGTGGTACTCTCGTCAGCGTCGAATCTTCTGCCATGCAGACAAAGTCCAATGGCTGGTTTACCTATACGGAATGCGGCAAGGTTGGGAACAACATCCTTGAACAGGCAGTGTGCGCCGCTGCCCTCCCAGGCGCCAACGTGCCTCAAGAAGCTGTGTACTGGGAGGCATACTTCGATGGCTCAGGCCACAGGCTGACCGGCCAGCACGACTACATTCTACAGTTCCCGCCTAGCGAGCTGCCGCCTAACAGCGCCTTTTGGTCTGTTACTTCATACTATACCAACATAACTCTAGTGAACAATCCCATCAACCGCTATGATGTCAGCGGTACTTCTGGTCTCATACCGAATGCCAACGGATCCGTCGACATTTACATCCAGAACACTTCCCCCGCGGGCCACGAATCGAATTGGCTGCCCGCGCCAACCGGCGATTTCTTGCTATTCCTCCGTGTTTACCTGCCCGGCCCGTCGATTCTGAACGGTTCCTACAAGCCGCCGCCAGTTGTAGAGGTGAGCTGAACATGAAACACAAGAATCTCTTCGCGTTCTCAGTGGTATTGCTCCTGACCTTAGGAATAGGCACGTTCATCTACATCTACGAGATTCCACCTTTGATCTATAATGGATGGGCGCAGGAGGTAATGCAGAAAGGCATCGGAGCGGGGCCCTTCCCTGTCAACACTCTCTCCACGCAGCCTAGCCTTTTCGGCCCCAATTCCACAAACTCAAATCCAGGTGTGAAGGGTGAGGGACCCACACTCTATACCGCAGGCGTGCTTGACCTCAGCAAGGGGCCAGAAATTCTGAGCGTACCGAACATGGGCGGGAGATACTATGACATACTGTTCGTCGATTCGCGGGGCGATGACTTCGCCTATGTTGGTACTCGCACCACCGGGGGTCAAGCCGGCAACTTCCTCATAAGCGGTCCTAGCTGGCAGGGAACGGTTCCGAGTGGAGTGACTCAGATAACTTCGCCTGATAACAAGGTGCTTCTCATTGGACGAGTGCTCGTGGAAAACGCAACCGAGGTGTCTGTTGCGTACAACCTTTCGATTCAGATAAAACTCACACCACTGAGCCAATGGCAGTCCGCAGCGGCGTAAAAGGGAATTATGTAGGATTTTTGTAAGCGATCTATCTGCGAGCTAATCGTTCAAAATCCTCTGTTTCCCCTCTTTACACGATTGTCTAGCTTTTGAAAAATGTCAATCCAAGCCTTTCGAAAATGCAATTCACTAGGGAACTATGCTGACTGCAAATAACAAATGTCAATCCTCGGGATTTCTTGACGATAGAAGTAATCGAATTGCTTGAATCCTATCCCTGAACTGTTCAAATAAGTAGTAGTACCGATTATCATTATAGCGGCCAAATACTCTCGAGCAAAGCGTCGCAGTTCTCAAGGACTGTTACTAGAAGAAAGCCAGCCTCTGTATCGCCGACTTCTCGTTTCTATGTTCAAGGAGCTCAATGAGCTTCTCCGGAAACATCAGGTTTCTGACGAGTATGTCAGTTCTGGCACTTGCTATGCCAGGTTGCCCCTTCGCCCACTCGAGATGCTCCCGAACTTCGTTCATTGTGGACGCGCTCAGGAGGATCCATCCGCTCTCGGGGTCCGTAAACCCAACCGACAAATAACTGGTTTCGAAGTGGGAACGCATCGCCCGGTCCACTTCCCCCTTCTCCCTCTGCTTGGAGTAGGAATAAGACAAATACACCGGGATGAGTCCGGGAATTCCGCCAAAATTCAGCGTCGGCACAACGAAGACGGTGTTCGTCTGTCGAAGATTGATTACTCGATTTCTCACCGTTCTTGTCGAGAGGCCGAGCTCCTTTGATACTTGCACAAAGCTCTTGCGTGCATCGTTGGAAAGAGCCCGGAAGATTGCCACATCGGTCTCCAACAGACGATCGATCCTGCATTGGGGGAGTACCCACCGGAACTGAACGACCCTCTCAGGATTGGTGATCCTGGAGATGAGCTCAATAATTCGGGGACGCGACTCTGTACTGTTGAACATGAGAATTAGCTTCAGAGCTCTTCCGTAGTAATCGAACATCCCGACGATCTCATGGACCAGCTTCAGCTTCCTGATCATGTCAGACTTTGCTGATTCCGGCTGCACGTCCACGGTCATGTCCATCAACTGGCAACCGAAGAACGCAGGGTTGACTATGAGCTGCCACCCGGACAGAGCTCCGGACTCCTGCAACCTCTTGTATCGGTAGTTCACGGTCTTGTCGTCTGCCTTGATACGCGCCGCGATGGACCTCAAGGACTCATTCACCTGTATCGTGGACGGAGCTACCGCGCTTTCAGTAATTAGGGCGCGGAGGATTTTCACGTCGAGTTCGTCCATCGTGTTTCCAGGTGACGAGTGCATGCCCTCGCTATTTATTCATCGCTTCACTTTTGGCTAATTCGTTTAGGCTAGTATTCAAGTCCAAGCTCTCCTGTTCTGTGAAGGTGAGGGAAATAGCATGACAGTAGAATCCATTGGAAAGCAACATGAGTTAACGCGAACAGAGGATCTTGTCTCAAAGAGACCAAGACTAGAACCGATAGAGAAACCGAAGGGTCTCAAGTTACGATTTCTCTACTGGATGATCAGTCGCCGTTTCGGAATAGTGCCGACTTCAATCAAGGTGGGAGTGGCCCGTGCGCCGAAGATATTGGGCGTAGCCAGTGCAATGGGCAAATTCGAATCAAAGGGGATTCACCTTGGTAAAGAACTTCCTTATATGATCAATATCTTTGTAGCCGGGACAAACGGATGCGGCTTTTGTCTTGATGTTGGTCGAATGTTGGCAGTGAAAGACAATATGAACATGGAAAAAATCAACGCGCTACCTGTCTATCGTACGAGCTCGTTGTTTTCCGACAAAGAACGTGCGGCGCTGGCGTACGCCGAAGAAGCGACACTGAACAAACATGTCAGTGATGCAACGTTCAACGAACTTCAAAAATACTATAGCGACCGCGACATCGTGGAGATCACAATAATCACGGCGATACAAAATTTCACAAACTTGACCAACATACCCCTTGGAATCGGATCGGATGGATTGTGTGCAATAGCACAATCTCGGAAGAAATGAATTATCGATATCCATGTCCTAATTGGCTTGGTCATCAATTTCGTATGAATGATCGGGTTGTTTGAGTCCGGAATCCGAGGAATCGCGTACGCCCTCTCACCTTTGTCCCAGGCAATCACGCTAATGATAACATCCCACCGCATTGCTCTCATTTGCAGAAGCTATAGCGTTACCGGATCACAGGTTACTCAATGTGGTGTCCGCAGGCTACCAATTTCAAAAAATACAAGTTAAGACGAGTCAATGGATTACGTAAATACTCCTAGAATGGAACAATCTCTAGGTCGCAACATGGCCTGAGATTATCCCCTTGTCTTTCTCATCATACTGATTCCACTTCTTTTCATTGCCATCGCGTATGCGGGCTATATCATTTTTCGAGGTCTTGTTAGAAAAACGGTGCGAGAAGAGCTAGCAAATGAAAAACGAGAATCAGCGTGACAACGCCCGTTTTGGGGCGCTACTACTTGCTTCTTTATTCAAGAATCAAAAAAGTAACACCTCTTTGAGAGCCTCATCCAGTAGTATTAGAAAATGAGTTAAGTCGTAATTGTTAGGGCAGTTCCCCGCTGCCAAATGCTTCTCTTAGCTTCTGCTCCTGTTCTGTAGAGAGGGATGTTCTTAGAATTCTCGAGTGCAATCCTTGAAGGAATAGTACGACCCTGTCTATCTTGGAACTGTATTGCTTTTCTAATAATTCAGGATTCTTTCGTCAGAATCCAACGAGTTTTTAGTTTCTTGGTAAACAATTCAAGGAGCGATTGGTTCGACGCGATTGACAGTCATTTGTGGTGAAATCTGGTTAAGAGGAACAAGCGATTTCGCGCTCTTGTATAGAGTAAATCCCATTACAAGGATGACCACCAGGAACAGAATAAATCCCGAAAAATCGCTTGGTCCGGAGATGACTCCAAAAAAGAGAAGGAGCAAAATCGCCGGCGAGGGGGCAAACCAGAGAAAATGCATTCGAAGCCTACTATTCCATTTTGAACGAATCGCTATTGCCGGAATGAAGATTACCCCGCATAACAGAACGACAACAGGAAAATTATATACAACCAGTAGCGCTTCATTCTGGATGTTTCCGGTACTAAGCTGGTTCAACAACACTAGGTTTCCCGTAAGTTCTGCATAGGCGGCGAGCAACAGAATACTTCCCCAGGTCAAGATGTTGGCGATCCAGATTGGAATCCGAATCTTGCTCCAGTAGAGGGTGTCTCGAACGAGAGGATCCATGCGGCGACTGACAAGAATCGAGGCGTCTATCCAGTAAAAGACCACCGCGAATAAAAAATAAAATGTCACTGTACTAATTGCGGCAGTGACCTGCAAAGAGAGGTTTGCTGGGAGATCCCCAGAAACTGCCAGGGTCGACCACAGGGAGAGAATGATAATACCTATTCCGAACGCCTGCCGGCGATAGAGAGGGACCGCTAGTGCTCGTCTGACGTTGAATGCCCAGTAAGCCCCGTACGCAAACATTGGCGCTGAGGATAGTGAGAACAGAATTAATGGTCCGAAAACACCAACCGCATTATGGATGACGCCACTGCCGCCGAGCAGAAATCGAGCTACCAAAATGGACGCGACGCCCATTGCGGAGAGAATAATTGCGGTAATGTCAGCTCTATCTGGCATATGCGTTTAGCTCCATCCCATTTTTGGAAAATGCAAAATTATAGTAGCCCACCTGCGGCGTAACGCCGCGCATCTTTCTTATCCGTAGGAGAGGCAGTACCCTGAGACCTTCCTCGTACAGTTTCAATTCTACGACACCATCAAATAATTGCTGCATTGCGGCAAGAACGTTGGGTGGGTGCATTCCCTCTTCAATGGTTGCAACCACGACGCACTCGTATTGCTTGACATCAGAAAAAAGTTGAGTTAGAAATTTATAAATTGTATCCGGCTGATTGAGCATCAAAAGCGAAGAGAGGACGTCAGTGACTACCCTGATCCTTCTCGTCGAGTTTTTCTTCAGAATATCTTTGAGGTTAAACGAGAGTCCCGAGAGGTCGCCGACGTCAAATTTCACTTGCCCTCCGTCGCTAGAAAACCAGAAAGGTACACGTTGCGTGAGATCTACGTTGAACGCTTTAACATCCTGAAGTACTTCTCGCGACGACAACCGAGTAAGGTAAAGACAAAAGTCGTTTTGCACCAGTCCAGAGTGAGTGAACCAGTAGCCGAGAGCTTCCTTTCCGATTCCGGGCGGACCGACTACCAGAATCGTCGACCTGTCCGGATAGCCGTCGCCTCCAAGCAGACTATCAAGAGACGGAACTCCGGTCGAGGCCAAATGGAAAGATAAAGCCTCTACGAATTTGCAAGCGAGATAAATCTACCTTGCGGAATTCCCAGAAAGTTTCCGAAAGAAGAAAAAGACCTATCGAGATTCAATTAAGTTAGAACACAGGACAAACGAATGACTTCTCTAATACGCGGTAACCTAAGCCAAAATTTCGTTAGATAATTTCATATCAACGGAGACGAGGGCTTGTCCTCCCATGACGGAATCAGTTTGGCCCAAAGGAATTCGCTGCGCCGTTGCGCTGACTTTTGACAACGACGACGAGTCCGGATTAATCGACGCGTTCGGTCCCGACAAGATGTTTTACGTTAGCCAGGGCACCTACGACGCAAACGAAGGCACCTGGCGAGTCTTGAGAATTCTGGAAAGACAGAACGTCAGGGCGACCTTCTGCATGGTTGCGAAAACCGCCGAGAGGAGACCCGACGCCACGAGGGCAATCGTGGAAAAGGGACACGAGATTGCTTCCCACGGCTGGGATCACCGGCCGTACTACAACATGAAGGTCGAGGAGGAAAAAATGGATCTTCAGAAAACTGTTGAATTGATCAGGAGTATTACTGGCAAGACTGTCGCCGGTCACAGGACTGCCAATTGGTGTCCTAGCAAGGACACGGTAAAGCTGCTGAATAATTTAGGCAATTTCATCTGGCGCGGAGACAGCCTGGACTCTGACCTTCCGTACGTCCACAAGTTCAATTCGGGAAACAGCATCGTGGAACTGCCGAGCGCAGTCACTCTGGACGATTATGATAACTATTCGGAAAGAGGATACACTCCTCAGGAAGTTTTCGAGTTATGGCGCGACGAATTCGATGTGCTCTATGAAGAAGAAAAATTCTACTGCCTGACGATGCATCCATTCATGACCGGAAGGCCCGCTGCGAGCAAAAGTCTCGAGAAGATAATCTGCCACATCAAATCGCACGAGGGCGTGTGGTTTGCGACCGGTAGCGAAATAGCTCGGTATTGGCTTTCGAGATCCGAGAATGCCTAATATATTTGCTTTAGATACCTAGGCACCCTAAGCGAAATCCCACGCTCGCTGCGTACAATAGCAATTTCTTGAGAGTTCAGTCCGGAAATCAGAATTCGAATCTCAACCTAAGCTTCCAAAAACCCAATAGTTTTTGTATTCGCCTTAAAACCGACCCCCCTAGAGCAACCCCACGCGCGTGCGTGAAATCGTAATTCGAATGGTTCCGGTGAGACCCTCAATTGAACTATTTGTATTATACAAGCTAGCTTGTATTGTACATATTTCTTGAATTGATTTATTATTCCATTTTCGGCGCGATCGCGCAGTGGCGCACTTTACTGTACAGAAGAGCTCGTTTCAAGCCCTGTTAGCCTCTGAGGCTATTGCGACCAAATCACTTTGGAAAGCTTCATAATTTCGATAAAGACGTGTGCGTTCGTTATTTTCTTTCTACTAGTCGTGGAGAGATCACACTGCCAGTCTTGGACCTCTTTTCGGCCGGACTGTAATCTGGTTGAACTAAAAGCTACCAGCTAACGATAAATCTCATTTGAATGACCTTTGAAGCTACAATGTCTCTGATCGACATTCCAGTCTTTGATTTTCACACCCATCCTGTAGAGAGTAAACCAGTTTCAAGTCTGATCAGCCGCTGGCTGGACGTCCACTCCGATGTGCTTCAGGTGGATGAGGATTCGCGAGCTAGAACCAGAAAGCTCCTGGAGAACGATTACAAGCAGCTTCCGTACTTCCAATCGCTGATAAGATACATCGCCGGAAAGTACAACATTCCCGCAACTCTGGAAAGCGTTGACAGGGCAGTTAACGAGCAGAATGAAAGTGGAGTTCCCGAGCACGTTTCACGCGTAATGCGATCGGAGAATATCGAGAAAATCATCATCGACATCTCCGGATTGAACCATCCACCAAGCCCGGCGCCGAAGCTCGACATGTATCCGGATGGCAGCTACTTTTTCACTATGGGAACCGAGCCGCTGCTCCAGCCAAAGGTCGGACACACTGATCTTGAAGACGCCATATCAAATGTGGATTCAGTTCTGGATACCGCATTACAAAACGGCTGCGTCGGTTTCAAGACCTGGATGGCATACTATAGAACGCTGCACATGGAGGAAGTTTCGGACTTGCAGGCAAACAACGCGCTGCACATTCTGTCAAACGGAACCGTCGAGATCCAGAAAAGATGGGGAATCGATCTCCCAGTCGGAACTGACGGCGCGACAATAAAGGCGATCAAAAACTACCAGGACTACATGTGGGTTCACATTTGTGAATATGCCGCTTCAAAAAACGTCCCCGTACTCATCCATACCGGAGGTGCAATGTCTCCGAGCATCGACATGAGAAATGCAAATCCCGAATACCTTTACTCATTGTTTTACAACCCCAGAATCAGGAAGGCGCTACCGCGCGTGGTGATGCTTCACGCAGGCTACCCATTTCACGGCGTCGCTGCCGCTATAATCAGCCAGTTCCCGAACGCATTTGTCGATCTTTCATTTTTCACCGGTCTGCGCGGAGTCACCGAGGAAGTCCTGAGAACCTTTGTTGAACTCGCGCCTCACGACAAGATCCTCTACGGAAGCGATGCTTCTACTGTCCCGGAAAGGCTGGGCTGGTGCGCTAGCAACATCCGGAAGTCTCTCAATTACGTGCTAACGGATTTTGGAGAAAGATACTGCTGGAGCGTGGAGACGAGAAATGAAGTGGCTCGAAAAATATTGAACCAGAACGCGAAAGACGTCCTGAAACCCCCAAATTGAGATCCCCATAACGAAGGCTCTAAATTTCCTGTAATGAAAACGAGATTTTCTGATCTAAGATCCTAGTCGACGCAAATATCTCTCTTGTGGAATGAGGTGCCTGCATCCATTTTTCTCCAGAATAACTGTCTTTTCGAGGTGAACTCCACCCCAGCCTCTGACGAGGTACGGCGCCTCAAAGTTCAGCACCATCCCTTCTTCGAATGGTATGTCGATCGAAGAAGTTACGAAATCGTCCTTGATAGCCGACTGATTTTCTATCATCGATCCCTTTGCAGCTGAGATTCTCGGGTACTCGTGGATCTCTAGTCCGATTCCATGTCCCATTCCTGTCGGAGATTTCGTTACGCCGGTTTTCTCCCAGACGCTGCTTATCTCGGTATTCAGCTGGCTCGATTTCATCCCGGGAGTTGCAATCTCCTCTGCTGCCTGGACAACTTTGTATAGAGCATCGTAGCATCTGTTCTGTTTCTCGGAAGGCTCACCTAGAACTGCGCTGTCGCCAGTGTCAGCACAGTATCCCAGGTAGCTGCAAGACACATCCGCCCAGAACATGCTGCCGTTTCTCAACTTGGAATCCGTTGGAGCTGCCATTGAACCGCCTCTGGTCCCAATCGGAAACATCATGCCGCTGGGAGTTGCGTACTCTTCAGCAAGAGAAATCGTGTATACTCGCGCTAGCTCTTTTTCACTCATTCCTGGCTTCGCAGCTTCGAACGATTTGTCAAGAGCTCGTTCATTGATCTCAGCAGAGGCACGGAGTCGTGAAAGCTCTTCATCCGATTTTACCAGCCTGATGAATCTGAAAAGTTCTGCAGCATTCTTTACTTCAATGCCGGAATTTCTAAGTTCGTTAACTGTGGAGGGATGCATGTCGGATAGGTCGACTGCTGCCGTACCACTGTTACCCGAATCTTTGAGAGCCCTAACAAGGGCGGCGCCGGGTGAACTGAATGTCCGACCAGGATCCAGACTCAAAGCATCGAAACCGACTTCTTCCTTCGTGTCAAACCTTGGCTCGTCATCGCGGAGCGAGATAGTTTTGCCATAAGGAAAAACCCGCGGCGTCGAGTCGGCATTCAAGAACATGAAATATGCGGAGGGCAAAATCAAAGCCGGATCTTTAACATTCTTTGAGTAAACTCCATAAGTCTGCACATAGTTCTCGCCGCTTCCGGGAAATCCATGGTACATTCTGTCGCGGATGATATTCACCGAGAGAAAATTGGTAAGGTAGGTTGTGTTTTCTCTTGACGAAGAAACGAGAGCATCAATTTCGTAATCCTCCAGAAAACGGTTGATTCTATCTCTGTTAAGGAGCAAATTCCTGAGAAAAGATGACTATCCAGCAGTGATAAGAATTGTTTTTCTCAAATGTCTTGGGCGCAAAACACACAAAAGTCAGTTTAGAAAATGAAGAAATGGAAAGGCGCTCGCAAGAGAGAAATGACTGCAAGCCCGGATAAGCAATCTGGCGACATTCTAAAGGTCGAGAATGTTTCTAAGAACTACTCGGGTTTGAAAGCGGTCGACGATGTGAGTCTTTCAGTTAAGCCCGGAAGCATAACCGGTCTGATTGGGCCAAACGGCTCGGGCAAATCCACTCTGTTCAATATGATTTCTGGCGTACTGAAGCAGGACAGCGGATCTGTTTTCTTTGAGGGAAACAACATCGACGCACTCCCATCAAACAAGCGATTTCTAGCAGGCATGGCAAGGACATTTCAAGATCCGCGGCTTTTTTTCGACATGACAGTCTTTGAGAACATGCTCGTCCCACCAACCGCTCAGAAGGGCGAGAGTCCGATATTCTCTCTCATTCAAAGCGCTTGGCGGGATCAAGAGATTCAGCTTGGAACCAAAGCCAGATCTGTCATGAAAGATCTCAACATTGATTCAGTGATACTAAACGGTGCAGATGAAATCTCTGGAGGGCAGATGAAGCTATTGCAGCTTGCCCAGGTACTGATGAACTCACCAAGACTGGTGCTACTGGACGAGCCGACCGCCGGAGTCGCGCCAGGACTGACGAACGAAATCTTTGAAACTCTAAACCGTCTTCGTGTCGATAATGGAATCACTTTTTTCATAATCGAGCATAAGTTGAAAGTGCTTTTCAAATTCGTCGATTTTGTCTATGTCATGCATCGCGGCAAGCTCTTCGCGTCGGGTTCTCCCGAAGAAATTGCCGCAAACCCCGAAGTTGGTAATATCTACCTTTGAGCTCACTTCTGCAGGTTCAGGATCTTACTTCAGGATATGGCAAGCTCTCTATTGTTCAGGGAGTCTCGTTTGACGTAAGAGAATCTGAAATAATAACTCTCATCGGACCGAATGGAAGCGGCAAGTCAACTATTCTAAAATCCATTTTCGGGTTGGCAGACGTTCACGGGGGAAAAATTTTCTTCGACGGCAAGGAGATCACAGGAGCGAAACCCGAGGAAATTGCCCGTGGAGGAATTGCTTACGTCCCGCAGCGTGAAAACGTGTTTCCAAATCTCACCGTTTACGAAAACCTGGAGATCGGAACCGTTACCATGAAAGAAAAGAAGCTTGCCCGCGACGGGATTTCAAGAGTCTTCGAGTTTCTCCCCGTCCTGAAAGACGTCCGGAAGAAAAAAGCAGGAGCTCTTTCCGGCGGCCAGAGGCAGATGCTCGCGCTGGGACGTGCTCTGGTCCTCAAACCCAGGGTAATACTGCTGGACGAACCGACTAGCGCTCTTGCTCCTCAAGTTGTCGGAGACGTCCTATCTAAGATAAAATCAGTTCGCGAGGCAGGAACGACTATTCTGATCGTCGAGCAAAACGCAAGAGAAGCGTTAGAAATTTGCGATAGAGGCGTCGTACTAGCCGCGGGCAAAATAATCTTTGCAGGAAAGCCCGCAGAGATCTTGGGCAACGATCAGATAATCAAACTCTTCTTAGGCGTTTGAGATAAAGGCAGGATTTCTCGAGATAATCTTGAAAAATCTAGTCAAGCTTTTATAACCAGCTCAAAATCTGCGCTCACATATGGTATCTTCAACGGTTAAAATGGTGGTAGCGCTTGTTATCGGACTACTGGTCGGAGCAGCCGGGGTTTACGTAGCTGTTGGACAGAACAACTCTACGACTTCGGGTTCCAGTTCAACCAAAGTGTACTACATCGGAAACCTCAATGACGTCTCCGGACCACTTTCAAATTACGGTCCGGTTTTCCAAAATGCAGCGCAGCTTGCAATCAATCAGATCAATGCTCAAATGAATGCCTCGGGCAATCACGTGGAATTCAAACTGGTTACTCTGGACAGCAAAGGGACTCCCGAGGGAGCTCTTGCAGCGCTTCAGAGTCTTTACCAGACGTACAAGATCCAAGTTGATGTTGGACCGATTACCTCATCCGAGCTGGGAGGACTACTCAGCTATGCGAACACAAACCACATCCTTGTTTTCGGTCCCACTTCAAATGCCGGCAGTCTTTCAATTCCCAACGATTATCTTTTCAGACCGGATTCGATACCAGCAAGCTATGAAGCTCAAGCTCTTGTTGAGCTGGCGCAGCACGATGGAATAAAGAACCTGGTGGTTGTGTGGAGGGATGACACTTTTGGAAGCGGCTTTTACAACTCCACTCTGCAGTATGCTGGCAGCGCAATCAAGATTGACGGCATCCAGTATACACCGGGTCAGAGCGATTATGCAAGTATTGTCTCCTCAGCTAGTTCGCAGGTATCTTCCCTAAAGTCCTCGGGCAAGACAGCTGTACTGTGGGTTGCATTCACAACAGAAGCCGTGAACATGTTTACTCACGCGTCATCAGATCCAGTCCTTCCCAGTGTCCCTTGGTTTGGAATCGATAACCTGTACGCGAACGCAATTCTTCCGCCAGCCGTGAGTTCAGCTGTCGGATCGACGCTAAAAGGAACGAATCTTACAGTTGCCTCCGATTTCATAGTTGCAAATCCTCTGACTCAACAATACTATACGGCGTACAAGAATGCATATGGTTCAGCTCCTTCAGTCTCTTATTCTGAAACGTTCTATGACGGAGTCTGGATAGCGGCTCTTGATATTCTGTACTCGGGCGTCTACAATGGAACTATTCTCCAGCAAAACGTGCCGACAGTTGCAAATCACTTTACCGGAGTTGACGGTCAGACCTATCTCGATGCAAACGGAGATCAGGCGGTTGGTTTCTTCGGCTTCTATCAAGTGATCACAAACTCGACAGGCGGATACAACTTCCAGAATATTGGCAGCTACAGCAGCGGGAGTGGTCAGATAACGCTGAATTCCACGTCGGGCTAGTGAATTCAAAAGGGCAAGACTGAGGGATTTAGGTCAGGAAATTCCATTTTTCTTTCCTGCTCCTACTCAATCCCTCAGTTTCGATTTTTTCACGTCCTTGTTCCTAAAATGTCCTGAATAAGATCGCCAAGGAAAAAGACCGCCTTTGATCGACGTTCCCTCATTGGTTTCTATTTCAATAGTAATCGGCAGCATCTACTTCCTAATGGCTGTCGGTCTAACTCTAACTCTTGCAGTCTTGAAACTGCCAAATTTTGCGCATGCAGAGCTGATAACAATTGGGGCGTACGCCTTTACAGAGCTGATCAACTTTTACGCGTTCGGTC
This sequence comes from Nitrososphaerota archaeon, assembly GCA_013288145.1. The sequence continues at coordinate 71,527 of JABDCJ010000004.1, forward strand.
CATTCGTCGCAGTTGTAGTTGCGATTGTGTTTGGATCTGTAACCGCTCTGGGAGGTGAGCTATTGGTATTTTCTCCGCTCAAATCCAGAAAGGCATCTCTGTATATTCTAATTCTAGCATCATTCGCGCTTGGGTTGATTCTACGGTATTCAATTTACATTTTCGCTTCCGAATACAACGCACTGTTCCTCTCAAACCTCGTCTCAAACAACATACTTTTCACATTCGGGGGATTTCCAGTTTCGACTCTGTTTGCTTGGGTTATCCCCGTTACAGTCATAGTAGTGATTTCAGTCCACCTTCTCTTGAACAACACTTTGATCGGAAAGTCAATGCGCGCCATGGAGTCGAATTTCGATCTATCGCGAGTAAGCGGAATCAACACGAGAAGAATTACTCTCTTCACATGGATTATAGTTGGAGCTCTCGCCGGTCTCGGCGGTGCGTTCTGGTCGATACAGACTCAAGTCTATCCGGAGATCGGATTTGCAGTTTTACTCGACATATTTGCTGTGGTCGTCCTTGCGGGGCTGACGAGCTTTTACGGAACACTCGTCGGAGCCTATGTAATCAGCTTCTCCGAGAACCTTTTCATGGGATGGCTGAATTCCACGTTTGGAATTTCTCTTGCGTACCAGCCGATCATTCCGTTCATCGTGATAACTGCAGTCCTTTTGATAAGGCCTGCAGGTCTCTCCACGACGGGCAACAATGCCGGACCCTTGAGCTACATCAAGAGTATTCTCGAACGAAAATCGAGTGAGTAAATTGGCGTTCGATCTACTCGGAGCAATCCTTTCAGTTTCAACGTTTTTCGGAATCTATGCCCTTCTTGCTTTGTCACTGAACTTCCAGTATGGAATCACCGGACTGCCGAATTTCGGACAGGTACTCTTCTACGGAATCGGGGCTTATGCCTCGGGAGTTGTCAGCTCAGTCACAATAATGTCGGTACTCTCGGCAAACGTGGGCAATTACTGCGACGTGTTAACAGAGGGACTGCGCATGAACGCGGCCGGGAGTAATGTTTGGCTTGCGGTCGGTGCCTCACTAATCGGAATAGCGGCTGCCGCACTTCTTGCTGCATTTTTCGGCTTCGTCCTCTCATATCCGGCCGTTAGGATAAAGGAAGAGTGGTACCTCGCGCTGGTTCTGCTCGTAGCGGCTGAAGTCGTCCGGACTATAGTCCGCAACTATTCTGGATTCGGCGGCGTGTGCGGTATCAACGGCCTAGGCGGGGTGCCGAGTCCTTTCCAGTGGATCTCGAATCCGACGCAGCAATACGCCGCGTTTGCTCTCTTCGTGCTAGCGTTTGTTGGGATCGCCTACTTCTATTTCCAGACAGCTTTGAATTCTCCCTATGGTCGAATGCTAAAGTCGATTCGGGATGACGACATAGCAGCTGAGATGCTTGGCAAGAACGTAACTCGGGCAAGGGTTCAGGTGATGGTCATTGGTTCGGCCTTTGCTGGAATTGCAGGAGCGCTCTTCACATATTACAGCAACTTCGTCGTTGCAGACAATTTCATTCCGATCGTTACATTCAACGTCTGGGTAATGATAGTACTCGGTGGACTAGGAAATAACAAAGGCGCGCTCGTCGGCACAATGCTCGTCACGATCCTCCAGAAAATCTTGTCAATAGCGGCAATTACAGTTCCGATTCCGAACGCAGCTCTCGTCTTGAACTATTCTGTCTACATAATCGAGGGAATCGTTTTTCTGTTATTGTTGATCTACCGTCCCAAGGGGTTATTGCCGGAGGAACCGGTAAAGACGCCTGCGAACATGATGGTAAGACCTCCGGATAAATCGCAATCCTGAAATTGTTAGACTCGAGGGGCCTCGACTTCGACTGCCTCTATTGGGGAAATCGAGTGCTTTGTTTTTCCTGCCAGGTCTTCGAACATACTTTGAAAGTCCGTGAATCCGAGAATCATCTGCGCCGTCTGGATTCCTGAAACGACAACGCCGTATATCCCACCGCCAGGCTGGGTCCAGTGTCCTGAAAGGTACAGCCCTTTGATTGGGGTCTTGTGTGGTAGTCTGCCTCTCCCGACCTGCGAAGGAGTGACTTCCCATCCATAAATTGACCCGGTCAGGTTTAGAGTATACCGTTCCATTGTTCTCGGTGTTGCTCCTTCCATCATCAGTGTGTGAGATTTCAGTCCGGGGAATTTTGACTCGATCTGCTGCATTAATTTGTTACCGTAGCGTACTTTTTCTTCGCGCCATGAAGAACCGAGATCATATGGCACCAGGGTTGTCGCATTTACCAGGTGCTGTCCCTTTGGTGCAAGAGTAGGATCTGTCATGGTTGGAACGTTAACGATGTACGAGCTTGAGGACGACAAGACATCTCCCCGCAGCAGAGACTGGTAAGACTCGTCGTGATTCCAGGAATCAAAGAAAAACATCTCGTGTGCCGCCCCGAATCTGGTCAGGTCTAGATCAGTCGAGAGAAAAACAACGAATGCGGAAAGTGAGGGTTTCATCTTGTGCAATTTCCCAACGTAAGATCCTGGGAGCTTGTCCTTTCCGATCATCTCGTCAAAAGTCTGGGTCGCGTCAACGTTGGAAATGACCGTGGGCGCTGTAATTTTCTCGCCGTTCTCTAGCTTGACCCCGGTGACTGCACCGTTCCGGACGATTATCCTTTCCACTCGAGTGTGAAGCATCAGTTCTCCACCACTCTTCTGAAGAGACGATACCATTGCGTTAGCGAAATTCTGAAACGTTCCCTTGCAGTAGAATGCTCCTTCATCGAGATAGCTCGAAAGCATAGCAGACCAGTAGAGAAATGAGAGTCTGGATGGCGGCAAGCCGAGATATGGCCACAGCGAAGAAAAAACTGATTTCAGTTTCGGATCGTCAATCCATTTCTCCATCACGTCTTCAAGCGTGGCGCCGCTGTATCGAACCAGCGTCGGCGATTTTCTGATCGCTCTAGCAATATCAAACAAATTCGGTTGAGCAGGAAATTCTCCAATTTCAGAGTTCATCTTTTCAATAACTTCTATCAACTTCTCCAGATTCCTTTTTTCTCCCGGAAATTGAATATAATGAGCTTCGATGAACTCGTCTCTTCCAAGCGGAGCTTCGAGAGAGAAATTTGCAAAGACCGTTTTGTAGAAGGGATTTGTTCGAATGAATTCGCATTTTTCCCGAACAGACAGGACTCGCAAAAGAGAATCAATCAGACCTCCCTCCGAACATCCTCCCACCAGATGAACGGCGGCATCAAAGTTCGAGTAACCTCGGCGGAAAGAGTGAGCGTATCCACCCGGTCTGTCGTGTCTCTCGAGTACCAGAACTTTTCTTCCAGCCCGAGCAAGCAGAGAGGCTGAAGACAGTCCGCCGATTCCGCTGCCTATTACAATCACATCATATGCTTCGAGGCTTGATTCCCGTCTGACATTTACCGACACGACATAATCACGATTACATTAGCGGAGTCAGCTCCAATTTGTATCCTATTGAGGAACAATCATTAAAATTCAGGATCGAATTCCTCGCTTCAGGAGCGGGTGGTTTTGCAGAAAAAGAGTGAAAGCGAAAATGAGGATCTGGCTGATCTCCTGTTTGAACTTTCCAATGCGGACAGGCTCGCAATCCTGTCAAAACTCTATTCCAAGAATTCGAAACTAAGCGAACTTGCGGAAGATTTGTCGGCAACTGTGCAGGAGACGTCCAGACACCTGGAACGGATGGCTCGTTCCGGTCTGGTGGAAAAAAATCCGGAAGGGGAATTTTTCATTACCGCAATCGGAAAGCTATGTCTTGAAGAGATCGAATCGCTAAGATTTGTGACGGCTAATCGGAGTTTTCTTGCAGATCACGATCTCACCCTTATTCCCGAAAAATTCGTCCACCGGGTTGGCGAGCTCCTCAATTCAAATTATGCTAGAAACGTTACAGATGTCTTGCGTCATACCGAAGAAGTTCTTAGCGGTGCAAGTGAGTACATCCTTCTCATGGCGGATCAAGCTCTTTTACCAACTTACTCTGGAAATATTCCGGCCAGTCTTTCAGGAAAAGTGAAATTCAAGTCCATAATTCCGCGCGCAATATTTTCATCACTGCCCGCCGTTAGTCCCATCCCCGAGAACATTGAAGTTCGCTTCCTGGATAATCCTAGAGTTGGGATTGCAATAAACGAGAAAATCGCAGGTGTTACTTTTTCCGACCTCAAGGGAAGGCTGGATATGAGCGCGGGATTTCGTGGAAACGACTCGCAGTTTCACGCATGGTGCCTGGAATTATTTTTCCATTATTGGAAAGAGTCGGGCGACAAGAAAGAAAAGGAAGAGCCCGGATCTTTCATCTACTGAATCCGGTATTCTCTAACGGAGGCGTTGGTTAGAATCCGATCAGTTTGTCTATTGCTAGTACTCCAGAACCGAGGACAACGACAACCAGCGAGAGAAGCAGGTAAGTTACGTCGATCTCGTAAGAAGGTTTACTTGTTGAGACGTACTCGGCTTTCATCTTGATCTTCTTCATCAGGACGATCGATAGAAACTGGATTGCGAAAAAGAGAGCAATGACCGGAACTATCAAACCGACGACAAGAAAGAGTCCGCCGAAAAATTCCAGTATTCCAGCAAGAAGGGCGGTTGACCCGGGCATTCCCATGCTTTTCATCCAGTTCGCTCCCTGATCTGGCGACTTCAGCTTAGGATAGCCGTGAATCATCAAGGTTGCCCCAACAACTACTCGTAGAAGCAGCGCGAGGTATCCGGTGTAGGGTAACAGTATTTCCAATAAGCCGCTCATATTATCAATGCTCACCTTTTTTGGATCTAGAAGCCGATTGGTTCTCTGACGATTATGATGGTAGTCCTGCCCGGAAACACTTCCCGGTTCGAGATGAGGATTTTTGCAAGAACGCTCCCTCTATCTCTTACATCGCGCATCCGCGAATCTTCCATCGGGAAGCTGTAAAGATCCAGCCGGCGCAAACCGTCATCTAGATCTTTAACGAGTTTTTGCGAGCCCACAATCCAGAATACTTTCTCTGCCCCAGCCGAGAACGGTCCTAACTGGCTTCCCGATGCAGAGCCAACAAGCACCCTTCCGTCGTCGGTAATTGCATGAACGCTGCCGACGACCACGTCCGGAGTAGCGCCCATTTTTATCTGCTCGCGAAACTGCGTCGCGGGATCGAGCTTTACGATCTCTTGCCTCAGAGACTTGAACCTGCTTTCAGGTGCGTTGATCAGCTGGTCTATGCCCGAGAGTCGAACAGTCTCACTTGAGGCGGTGAAAATCGTCTTATCGTCCGGGAGCAATTTTTCTAATAGAGAGCGAGCGTCTTGCGGAGAATCGACCACATGAACGACGAAACTATTGCGAGTCAACGATTCCGTCGCTGTTTTGATTCTTTCCTCGGATGCGGGTCTTGAATACGTATAGTCGATTGGAATGCCGTGTTTAGTCTTCGTAATTTCTGAATCATTCTGTTCTTTTGTTTCCTGTTCTTGGAGTGCCATTGCGATAAAAACACTTATGCCTAATACTTACTTTAAGGTAGTATTAATACTATAAAGGGTATAGGAAGGAAGTAACTTCCTCAATGGAAAGTATAAAGCGGGTTTCCAGAACCTGTTTCCAAGAGGTCTTCCTATCGAAAAGATACTATAAATACTATAATAGTTGAATTATCAACAAGGAAAAAGTGAGCGACTTATCGTTGAAGGCGAAAAGCCCAAAGCAGTTAAGCAGATCTCTAGCAGTTGAAAGTGGAAAGTCGGTTTACTGTCCGTTTAACAAGCTGCTTGAAACGCTCGGGAAGCCTCACACCCTCCGGATACTGTACGGGTTATCGATTCGTTCCCCGATGAGGTTCAGCGAACTTCAAAATCAACTTAAGGTTCAGCCGAAGACTTTGACGAGCAGGTTGCAGGAGCTTGCTGCATATGAGCTGCTTCAAAGAACCGTGTACAACCAAATACCACCTCGAGTTGATTATGCACTAACTCAAAAGGGGAAAGATCTCGGAATCATGTTTCGCGGGTTCAAAGACTGGGCCAAGAAGTACGATGTTGAACTGACGATCGAGTAGCGCAAGAAAATGTCCACGAATATTATGTCTATCACATCTTTACTTGTATCCAGGAACAAAACAAACTTTTCAAACTAAGCAAAGTCGTAAAGAGAGCTCGTTTCAAGCTCTTCTGTACAGAAAAGTGCGCCACTGCGCGATCACGCCGAAAATGGAATAATAAATCAATGCAAGAAATATGTACAATACAAGCTAGCTTGTATAATACAAATAGAGTTCAGTGGTTCTCATCAAGTTATCATTCCACGCACGCGCGTGGGGTTGCGCTAGGGGGGTCGGTTTTAAGGCTAATACAAAAAGGATTGGCTAGAAAGTAGTCTATGTTGCTGTCAGGTACGCCCCAAAAGTCATACCCCAAATGACGTACGGGTAAACTACCAAGCGCTCCATCCCGCCAAATCCAATAAGGGAGCTATCACCCAGAAGGGGAATCGCCGCGAGCGAGATGACGCCGAGGAGAATAGAAAAGTACCTAAATGGTGACTTTGTAAATTTGAAAGCGTAGATCGCAGAGACTCCTCCAAAAACAAACGCGATGAGAGCTCCGATGGAATGAACTGCGAGAATTGTGTTCTCAGGAAATATCGAGACGATGATAGTTCCCACAGATGGTAACAGATAGAGGATCTTAACCGGTTTACCCGGTACAAATTCTGACAGCGAACTTCTGAATACGAGAATGCTCATGGCGATAATGGATAGAACGCCGCCCACGAAAAGCTGTCCGTCCCACAAGATAGAAGTTGAATGGCCGAGGGCGCCGAGGTCGCTAAGCGCGTTCGTCCTTACGCTGTAGTTTGGGTATACCGCCTCAGCTATTGTATTGAAAACCGTAAAGATGATCCCGCCTGAAAGCAAAAGAGCGCCGGCTCGGCGTGTATTTTTTGCCCGCTGCAATCTGAACTCCGATCTCGGCTGCTCGGACTGGCTCAACTCTGTAACACTCCCGCTCTGCAAGCTGAAGTGAATCCGTTCTATTTCAGAGTTTTTGAAAATCAAGCGCTTATTTGGTTCTAGTTATTTTCGTAAATTCTTCCCATGCGGGCTTTGGAATCCCCCGTCTGTTCAAAAGGCCGAAGCTATTCTCCTGATACGGGAATGAACGCCAGTAGGAATCCGATAGGCGCCACAAGCCCAGACCTGTTAGAAGCTCACTGGACCTTGTTGCCTCGCATATTTTTTTCACGTACTCGGTCTGATTTTGATGGTTGAATCCGAAGAGCTTCGGCCCTGAGGGATAGCCAGTTTCCGTTATCATTACCGGTCTCCCGGTTTCCTTCTTTGCCAAAGACACTTTTGAAAGTAAATTCGTTCCATCTACTGGCGTTGCGCGGATGTAGTTCGGATAAAAGTCCAGGCCGAGCACGTCATAGTATTTGGCGAAGTTAGAAAGGGCGGGCTTTAGCGAATCGGCCGCGAGATTGATCATTGTCAGCGCGCCCGGGTCCTCCGCCCTGACGATTTCGAAAAGAGATCCAAGAATCCTGCCCACGATCTTCGGAGAAAACCAGACGCCACCCCTTCGCCAGTCAGCTCCAAAATGCTGCATCCACCAATTCGGCTCGTTCTCAAGCTGCCAGAGAGCAATTTTCCCTCGATAATGTTCTACGATCTTGCGAGTTGCTCCCGCTAACTCACTGACATAGGTATCAACGTTGTCGATGTTAAGACCCTCCGGTAGGAACCGAAAGTAGCCGTTACCGATCACTGCCACAATTTCGATGCCGTTCGATCTCATGATATCTACGAACTCGTCCAGCGGATAGCGTATGGATTGCTCTAAACCGGGTCCCACTTTCTTCTGGAAGAGATTCCACTGGAACCAGATCCTCACGAAATCGATTCGATTTGTTTTGAGCACCCGCGCGAGGTTCTTTGAAAAAATGCATGCGAGTTTCGATCTTCTGGACTTTGAAAGATCGAAAAAAGACACCGTCGACAAGATACGCTCCGACTGCGTTAATTTCACAGGTTGACCGAAATTTAGCGAGACCGGGCCAAGAGGCAGTCTGACGGAAAAAAGATGTGGAATGATAATGGATTTCGGCGGCAGGTCGCCGGTATATGTCCATGGATCGTCGATGCAAACGCCCCAGCTGAACCCTTCTTCGAACCGATGGGGCAATTGAGAATTTTCAGAATCGTAAAGTCTTTAGTTAAAAATCCATTCCCATTCTTCTTTCGGGATTCAGTTTTTACAATGATAACAGGGAAATGAATTACATCAGGAAGCCTGAACTACGCGAGTCCAGTTCACTCCTGCACATTCTACTCTTAGGTGCCTTCCAACGCCACCGCAAGTAATGCATTTCGGTGAATATAGCTCGGATTGAGATTCTAATCTGCGTCCGATCGATCGGGTCTCGCGGTCGATAAAGTCGTCGAGGTCTGTTTTGACTATTTTTGTGCTCTCCAGCTTTTGCCATTCAAGGAGCAACCTTCGCTTCCTCCTCTCACGCTCTTCTTCTGTAATGCTTGCTTGAGATGAAAGCTTAGAGTCCTTGGGGTGCGTGTCAGTCATTAGGTGCTTGTTCCAGGGCCTCCGTGAATATCGAATATTTATTTTATGGAGTGTCAGTTCTTGCTCGCCTAGGGTTCAATTATCTTTTACTTTAGCAGCGTTACACCGCAAAAACGCGGTCTCGGACCCGCATCTGTTGATCCTACTGTACTGAGATTTATGTTCCTCACGGTCCTCGCCTCAAGATGAGAGCAATCAGGTCTATACCGTTCGAGATCTAGAATCCGCGGCTTCCCGGATTCTAACAATCTCGAAGGATCATCTCAAAGATACGAGTATCGAAACAGGCCCCTCTCGCGGCTACAACAGTTTTGTTTGAATCTCGTTTGAATTTTGTTCGACAGAAGGTTTTTTCAACATCCTGTCCAGAGTCTCCTTTTGTTTTTCGTTAGCGATTGCGAGTTTCGTTAGCATCTCTAAAGAATTCAAAACGGCAGATCCGTGAAAGTGATTGTTGAAGTAGCCGTAAACTTTCTTCACCTTTTTTGCAACTTTCTGAACTCTTTCTATCCAAGGATCGAGCTCCTCCGAGGAGTACTCGTAGTTGTACCATATTCGCTTCCCCCTCCCGTGCCATCTGACAAAAGCAAAGTCGGCGGTTGTAGTCAAGTCTACGGGTAACAGGGGCTCATCTACGATGGTATTGGAGACGTTGTATTTTCTGAGAATTGAGTATACACTGTCGGGTTCTTCGAGCCACGAAGTATTTCGGAATTCAACAGCGAAAGCTTGATCCTCGGGGAGAATTTCCATGAAATCTTTCAAGGCTCCAAAATCGTTGCGAGAAAAGCTCGGGGGCAGTTGAATCAACAGCGGGCCGAGTTTCTTTGAATCCTTCAGAGGAGCAAGGATGTTCAGGAACTTTTCTAGATCAAGCTCGACCCCTTTTTCGAGATCTAGCCTCTTGTCGTGGGTGATTAATTTTGGAACCTTTGCAGAGAACTGAAAATTAAACGGAGTGTTCCTTACCCATCCCATTGCCAGGCCCCTATTAGGATAGGCGTAGAATGAAGAGTCAATTTCAACAGTTCGGAAGATTCCAGAATAGAAGATGAGTTTAGGGGTCTTTGAATCCGGATAGAAGACCTTCTCCCATTCCTTGTACGACCACCCAGAGGTGCCCAGCGCAATCTTATCCGCAAAATTATCCGAATCGACCATGCATTTCATCTTCTATTAGAAATTCGAGGCCAGTTTGCGTTAGGAAGGTATTGATTTGCGCGGCTTCTAAAAACTATTTTACAAAAAGGATCGCAAGTCCAGGAAATCACCGAATCTGTATCACTATTCAGCTTTCTCACTATCTTCCGCCGCCTAAATCGTAGAATACTATAGAACTTTCTTCTAGCGTTATTGCAATAATGCCCGTTGGCAAATTATTCACTAGAGTGCTATATAGGCGATGGATAAACGTTAGTAAAGACATTAATCACTTTTTTCATCTTAAGCTCTGGCCATATGACTATGGCCCTAACTCTGAATAGCTGCGTTCGGTGTGGTCGGGAGATTACCGGTCGTGAGACTGGCTATTTTCGTCTAAATGAGCGAACGGACCGTTTCGATCTGGAATGCAACGCCTGTTACGAATTTGAGAAGCTCGGGCAAAGTGAATTCGTATAGAATGACTTAGCATGCTTCGTCTCATGAAGAGATGAGTACTTTTTTCACTTTTGATCTTACTGCACGATAAGTAAGAGTTTTCCATTTTTTCCAAAAAGAAAAAGGGAAGTTGCCCTCCTTTACGAGAGGGCTGCGAAATATTGGGGCATTCCGCCTCCTGTCGTGTAAATTGCTGGGTTGAAATAAAACCCGTGCACATTTGACGTCATCACGGTTACAATTGCAGGATAGAACGTCCAGATATCCATGACTTCTTGATTTGCAAGCTGAGCCATAGCGTTCGATGCTTGCGCAACCTCCGTTCCATTACCGTTCGCAGTGCCTGCCTGGGCTTGGTTCCAGTAAGTCTGCATGGCTGTCAAGTTCCATCCACCAGGAGCTGTGTAGATACCGCCGGGGGCAAGTATTGGACCCAGAAAGTCCGTCGCCCACGGATAATCGTCGTACCAGCCGAAAGGCGCTTCAGCCCAGGAATACACTTGTCCCGAGAAAGCTTCAGTTGTCATTTGCCCTAAAGGTACAGGTGTGACTGTAACTGTGAGGCCCATGTTGTAAGTCGCGCTTACATTATTTACCGCAGTCGCGATTTGGGTGTATATCGCCGAATCAACGGTGTCTCCCGTTGCGTAAACGAGGCTGACTGTTTGTGAGACAGGGTTCTTGCAAGTACCGTGATTGGCTTGCAGCTCACTTGCAGAACATCCGAAAGTGTTGTTGAAGACACTACTCGGTGCAGATGTTCCATTGTAGAATGCAAAGTGCGTCAGCGGAGTTTCCATTGCTGCAAGCATTTCATTCTGCACGGCAGTCAAGTTGAATCTGTAGAGCGGGCTAACTGAAGAGTTGTAAGATCCCTGAGGTGGAAAACCAGGCGGTATCAATTCGTTTGCGACCTGACCCAAATTGTTGTTGACGTTCGCGTTTATACTGGAAATGTTGACTGCATCGGCAAAGGCAAGCCGCATTCGGATATCCGCAAATGGCTGGAATGAATAATAGGTGCCAGATAGCGGGTTGGTCACATTTGTACCAAATGGATCAAACCAAGTTGCATACTGGGTGAAGGTTCCGTAGATTGAAATGCCCGGTATCGTAGATTGGAGAACGTTCTTGCTTAGCCAAGCAGTACGGTTCGCCACATCGTAAAGATGATCGTTCGTGATATCAATCGCCATTGCCTGACCCGACTTTGCAGCGTTCTGGATATCCAACTCTCTCGTAGTCTCGGAGGGAACAAAGTTAATGTTGATCGTTGGGATCTGTGCCTTGATGTGATTAGGTCCACCCCAGTAGTTTGGATTCGCTTTGAGGACTATGTTATTACTCGATTGCCCGACACTCTGAATGACGTAAGGTCCGGTCCCCGCGAGTGACCCGCCGTACGAACCATCAAGATAAGTCTGGGCGCAACCCTTTGGAGTGATACCTGCATTGCAAGTCGCGACGAAATCGTCGAGGTACTGGTTAATCATAGTGGTCGCGTTTCCGCTTGGGCTACTATACGGCAATGTGTAGCCGTTGGCGGATTGACTCCACAGACCGAGATCTTTTTGCATAGTGTAATCGGGCGCGATGATGTTCGCCCAAAGATTTGCAATAAGATATGGAAGAGCAGCATTCGGGTTTTGAATGTGAAGAGTCAATGTATACTGTCCGGTAATCTGGACAAAGTCCTGTGCCAGAACTTTAGACGCCCAACTTTGGCTGTATGATTGGGGACCGCTGAAAAATGTGCTCAGACTTCTGTTTTCAAGCTGCTGGAGAATCCAAGAAGCTTGCGTTCCGTGTGATGGTGGAGCACTACCGTCGAAAATCAAAAGACGGTTGAATGCAAAATACACTGCCGTTGAATTTACTTGCTCTCCGTCTGCAAAGTTGATACCGGTCCGCAAAGTAAAACTCGCTGATTTTCCGTCCTTTGCAATCGAGTAATTCTGAGCTAGCCATGGGACCACCGTCTGACCGTTAGTTCCATTGAACCATAGAAGCGGCTCGTAAATGTTCTGCTGGATGGCTGCACCATAAATATCGTATGAAACTTGTGGGTCGATGTACTGGATCGTCGAGTATGTCTCAAATGTTAGAACTTGAGGAATGTTCCCAGAGGACGAAGACGACGTCGAAACAGAACTTCCAGTAGAAGTCACAGACGATGATGATGAAGATCCGATAGTAGAAGATGACGAAGAAGAGCTACTTGATTGACCGGTTGAGGTAGAAGAACTTGAGCTCGACTGAATAGATGACGTCGTGCTACTCGCAGATTGGGTGGAAGTCGAAACCGAACTTGAAGAAGTCGTACTGGAACTCGACCTAGAAAGAGCTAACGCCGCCCCGCCGATTACTATGATAATAATTACAACAACGACTATACCGATCGTAGCTGTCCTAGAAAGAGCATTTTTTGTGTTTCTCGGAGTACGCATAGCTAACATTCTCGAACTTACCCGTTATTTTAACAATTTTCCGACTGCGCGAAGGAGATTTTTGCTTTTTGAAAATCCCAATCCACAATAGTCTCGGGTTATCGAACCCATGTGCAATGGGAAGATGAAGGGCTTGATCGACTTGCAGGAGCGATGATGATTCGGCAGTTGGTGTTTGCCTTATTTTCGCTAAAGGCGTGCTGTCAATTCAGGCAAAAAAACCTAATTGCAGCGAATAGTGGTGGCCAAGCGAGCTCCTGACCCGGGCCCGTGCGAAGGCTGCTTTCAAAAGCTCCGTGGATAAACTTGATCTTAGCAAAAAAGGAATAGCAAAAATTGCCTCTTTCCGCCAAGTGTAGTCATCACAGTCGGGCTAGAACTGGTTTCCACAATTCGGACAGAATTTCATCGATGCCTTGACAGTGGTTCCACACTTTGGACACGTCTTTTCATCTTGTGCTTGCGCAGCTGGTGTTCCACAGTTTGGGCAGAATTTCTGTCCGGCCGAGAGCGGCGAGCCGCACTGAGCACAAAAGGTCTGCTTTACCTGTCCCTGCTGTGCCGGGCCTTGCTGTTGCTGCTGCTGTCCCTCTGGTTTTTGAGCTTGACTCGCTCCACAATTAGTGCAAAAGGCAATTGACACTAGATCCC
>JABDCJ010000005.1 GCA_013288145.1 Nitrososphaerota archaeon
TGAGGATTAACAAAATAAATCCGGTTGCTAAGCCCGCAAAAGTCACTCCAAGTAGCCAAGATACTTCCTTCCTGCTCATATTTTCGGAGCGTGGATCAGCTTCAGATTCCGACAAGGGAAAATGCAAAATTCTCCTTTCTGAGAGATAATATACCATAGCTATCTTGAGAATGATAGCGCGAGAATCAACACAACCACAGCAACTATCGTGCCTAAACCGATCACAATTGGTGGAAGCTCATCGATTCCGTAGGAATTGTAAACGACAAGAAAAGTAAGAGCGAGCATGACTCCGCCGAGAAGGAACGAGAGATAACCGACGAAGGTCGATCTCATTTGAAAGGCATCTTGATTATGACCATAATTTATATTTTATCCGGTCGAGTTCCCAACATTTATTTGCAATATTACTCCCCACACCTCTGAAGAATTTCTCGAATCAACTGCTGAGATAACCAGAGTGTAAAAGCCAATCCTCGCACTAGAAGAAACCATCAAAGAAACGGTAGTATTCTGGTGACTGCCTGCACTTATGATAAGGTTAAACGGATTAAAGCGGCACGTTATAGTCGAGTTCTCGCCTGCGGCCAGTGTCCCAGAGATACTCGATAGAGAGAACGACCTGAACTGCATAAACAGGTTCACATCGACTGTCGGGTAAATCTGAACTACAAAGTTTCGAGTCTCTCCGGAGGACAAATTCAAGGGAGTATTCACTCCACCCTGAGCAGTTTGCCGATACAGGCTGGGAACGATTATGTCCACAATCGGCTCTTGCGAAAATGAGCTCGAAGAGTTTACGTTCTGGTCATGATTGATCGAAAAATCATAGATCGCGACGGAAGCGATGATTACTACAAGCAACACGATTATGATGGTTGCGATTCTCTCGAACTTGTTCAAATCAACTGTTAAACGTGATCGTGCAAAGTCAAAGTATTCATCGCAGAATATCTATAAGGTTTAGCCGCAACTTATGCGGCAACTTGGATCTGACCCTAGGGGAATCTTGAAGCATTAGTCTGTAAAATGAGGTCAGAATACAGAAAAGAAGCAATATTATTGAACTTGAGAGAGCAAAACCGTTTGCCTGTAAAATCGATCCATACTGGTTGCTGTAATTGACATATCCAGGAGTACCCTGAAAGTTCAACCTCCACCAGAATGATACACTTCCATAGTAAAGAAGATAGGTTTCGCTCGCACGACCCTGATTAATCTGAAACGCGATATAATAGTTGGCCGGATTTCCAGAGTCCAGCTGAACCTGAAATGCGTTTTCTCCGAATTGGGGCGAAGTGGTCAAGTCCCTTACGTACTCCACTGTCCAGCTATTCGCACCAGAATTGTAAAGGCCCTTTGCTTGGACTTCAAACGGATTCCAGAGATTTGTGACTGAACCAATGCTCGAAAGATTGTTTGTCTCCAAGGAGGGATTGTTGAGGTATAGAAAATCAGAAGAGTTCGGCAGGCCGCCCAGCTGATAATATCCTGATGCGTTCAGGTACCCGTCCATCGCGTAAGACGCTCTCGGCGAAAGCCCAAAAGAAGCAGTGCTCAATGATGAACTATTTGGAAACTTTAGACCAGGGTAGCCTGCGTCCTGAGTTGCATTGTCTGTGGGATTGCTCGACCAAGTCCAGAGTTCTGCCTGTCCGCCCGAACCCGTATCAAGAGCGCCAGGAGTTCCCATCACCAGTTTTGGTTTGTACGAGACAGCATACCAAGCATCCGTATTAGCACCAGGCGAAATGCCAAGAAGGACATTTGCTTGCTCAGGGTAGGTGTAAGTAGCTCCAGTCGCAAGCGGCAGGGTTCCCATATCCTGTGGATAAATGTTCCCAAAACAAGAAGAAAACTGGTTAGTGCACGATGAATTCTGGTATGCTTGCATTACTTCTCCGTTTGGATAAGCTGTATTGTTCACAAAAACAGGTGTGGGAGAGGAATAACTGGGTCCTGAGCCGTAATTTGAAAATTTCATTTTGACCAGGAGCTCCGGATTTGCGGTCGCTGAAGTCCAAGCAATCTGAACATTAACAGACTGGGTCGCCCCCGAAGGCGCATAGTTAGACGAAGGAATTAACGGAACAGTTGTAGAGGGTACGTTGGACCAAAAGCCCTCTCCCCCGGGATTCGAAAAATCCGGAACACCGCTTACTTTGGAAACGTAAAAAGTGTTGATCTGATTTGATGCTGAGTTTATCAGAAATGACAAACTGAAAAAAATTAGGGCAAGTGAGATCACAATTGCCATTCCAATGAAAAAGTACTTTGTGGTAAGTCGCAAGGATGGCTTTTTTTGAAAAATGAAAGACTACATATAAATCTTGATTTTTTTGCTATAGAAGAAAAGATCCTGCTTAGATTACGATTCTCTTGTTCAGGATAACGAAACCGGCTATCCCGATAATTACGACAACTCCCAGACTAGCCGGCAGGTAATACTGAGCCGGCAATTCACTATTTATCAGATATATTAGTCCGGCAGCTAGTACTGTCAAACTCATTAACACGCTAAAGTATCCTTGAAAGACGATGGACCTTTTTTTCTTGGGCTTATTATGCGGCGCATTACTTACCAGGGGAAATGGCCCAATAATGAAATCAAAACTTCTCTAAGTTTAAATATTTCCCGAACGGATGCTTCTATTCAACCGATGTTCCTGCCTTTCCTAGCCATCCCAGCGCCAACCTTCAGCGAATTTGGAATCTGGTATTTTGTCTTCGGATTGTTTGTTGCACTTGGCTTCATAATGCTCGGGTTCATTCTGTTGGCGGATCCCGACTCGCAATATGATATAGAATCGATCGCTGACGTGCCAGATGATGCTGTAATCAGCCAAAAATCTGGCTGATACCATTCCTTCGTGCGCTCTAGACTTTTCCCTGCGCTTTATTTTTCGCAATCGAAGAGTTCGTTCGATTTGCGAGTGGATTTTCGTCAGTTTTGTTCTTTTTTAAATAGTACCTTCTCACAGCGTAAAATAATGCTCCTGCGAATGCCCATCCTACCACAAAAACCGCGATTATTGGCAAAGTTGCATTGGCTGGAGATTGAAGGGCGAGTGGTTGAGCAATGTTTGACTTAGTCAGTTGTAGTTCAGCAGCTGATCCTGACATTTGGAGAGCGAGTCCGGTAGCATTGTCAAACCAGAAATCCAGGACTGAACCGTTAACTCCTGTGCCTTGGTATTCTACAGAGTTGAATATTCCCGCCGGCACAGTAATCTCGGAGCTGCCTACATAGTTGCAACTAATATTTTGAAAGTTAATTTGGCGGAAAAAGTCAGCTGGAGAAACTGCTGGGAAGTATTTTGGAGAGGATGACTGATCGGTAAGAATCAAAGAGACGTTTGATGTCGGTATACCAACTTCGGTACCGAGAGAGAGATTACCGGTAACTTCGAGAGTCATTGAACCGTTGGGAAAAACCCCGGACACGAAATATGAGATGTTCCCCGAGACTCCGCTCATGAACGCAATAAATCCGCCATCGCCGGCGTAATTCGCAAATGCTCCTGTAGTGGCAAAGGGAGGCAATGCTACGGAGTAAGCTGGCCGAAGTGTCACACAACTCAAAATGGCCACCCCCAGTACGATCAGGGCGAGTGAGATACCGAATGAATTATTGGTTGTTCTAACCTTCATTGCATCATCTTTCTATATGGTCCAAGCCACCAACTGATGATGGATCATATCGTAAAACGAAAGCGCGAATGAGCCTAATAACAAAATTAGTTGGTTAGAATTTAGGTAAGGCTTCAAATCTATATTTTGTAAGAACATCTTAAGACGGGTTGCCCTTTACGGGCTCACGCGACGACCATGCTCCTATGAAAAACTGCAGAAACAAGAGCATTGCGCCGGCAATGGAAAGATATGAGACATTTGAAATCAGACCGTATCTACTTGCCGGGTCTGTCTGGTAGAGGTAGTATAGCGGAAGCATGCCTCCAACGTAGATTATTGAAGCAATAATCCAGACGTGATCTTTCCAACCGCTGTACTCCATTTAGATCAACCTCTAATCTCCGTACCAGAGGAAAGTTCCGCCAACCATCGAAATCGCCCCTCCAATCATCATAAGCTGAACTCCACTTTGATCCTCGAAGAATCCCTGACTTAGCGCTCCTCCGATCGCTGTAACCCAGAACGCAGCTGCAACTAGAAGCAGGACCCACCCAATAATTCTGTAAGTTTTCAAAATAAAATCATCAAGGTTTATTCTCTAATGAACTTCCAGATCCTTTTCTGAACTGTTCCATTCGCTTGCTAATTTTTTCGAAGAAACTTTGGCCTGCTTTCACCGGAGGCGGTTCGATAATTTCGATGTATTCTGGAGGAGGTTCCGGGGTGATAGTTTGCAAACCGACCGGGTATGGTAGCCTCGAATAGATTATTGCCGGGTTGTGAGTACCTTCGTTAATTCTGGCTTGTTCCTCCAAAGCGAGACCCGAAATGACCCACCTCGGAGTTATTTTTGGCGTGATGGGTTCTCCGAACCTCCAAGTCATCAACATGTTTGTCCCAAAAGCGACAACAGACAACGCAGCGAGCCATGCTCCGATCATCGCCATCTGGAACCATGGTTCGTAAATTGAAAACCACGCGATTTCTCTTCTCACGAGGCCCATCGCTCCTTGGACTTTGAACGCGGCTTCAAGAGCGCCCATTCCTACTGTCCATCCTACAAAGTGAAACTTCGCAAGTCCAGGAGAGTACAGTTTTCGACCAAGCAGTTCAGGCGCAGTGAAGTACAAGACTGCAAAAAAGGTGCCGAGCGTGAATGTAGCCATCATGAAGTGGATATGTCCCGGTATCCACATCGTATTGTGAACTGTGAAGTCCGCTGCTGGAATCGGCTGAAGAGGCTCTGCAGTTGCTCCGCCCACTATGTTTCCTGCAATTGCGGTGACGAGGAAGAGAAGACTCGCGTCCCAACGAGGTTTTGAATACTTCAAAGTAATCAAAATAAGAGTCCACAGCAATACAAATGGAACAGCTATGATCTCTGTTGCAACCTGAGCGAAAACATCCCGCACCCAGATTGGAATCGGATCTTCTGCCATGTGATGAACGTAGACCGACATCGTTAGGACAAACAAGATGGCTATGATGTACCGCACCATTTTCTCACTGTATATTGGCCTTTTTGCGTAGATTGTGGCAAACCATACCGTGAGACCTCCAACCAAGAATGCACCAAAGTAAACCAAAGGATGACTTTCAAACCAGAAAGCTGCTCGAAAGACCTCGACATTGGGAATGGCAAAAATGTTCAGATTGAACCCGCCGAGCGGCGATAAGATAGTCCAGAAAATCGCGGACAGAACTGTTATGATTCCGATGCCCATAGCGACGCAATCCATAACTATGAAAGAGACGGGCAGAGCGAACTTTTCATTAGGTCGTTTGTCGATGTATGCAGTTGCTAGCAGCGCGATGATCAGAAATTCGTCGCCGACAAATTGGACTGCTTCAGCAACGTAAAACGAAGAGGGGTTCTTCAGAGGAATAAGAAAGGTAAACATGTACTGTGAATTTGATCCTATTACCATCAAAAGGCCCGCGACAACTAGCCAGTGTCCTAAATTTGCAAGCCACGGCACCGCCAGTTTCTTCGTACCACGGATGAGCGGTACAACGTAATACGCTATCGAGAAACCGGTAGTGAAAATTGTTCCGAAAAACATCACGACAGCGTGATAGGTCATCATTTGGAAGTAAGCGATTGTCGAATAGCCGAGCTCTTCAAGTGGAAGGAGGTTTCCTGTAAAGGAAAATCCGGCTTGTGTCCTCAGCTCCAGACCGAAAGACCCGGCGACGAACAGCCATATCATTCCGAAGCAGAATAGTTTCAGAGAAAAGTGGGTGTAGGTCTTGCTGTAAAAAATGTCCTTGACTATTCCAAATACCGTCGTCGGACCCTCGTGCTCCGGCTGGCTGTGTTGAACTGGTTCTTCGGTCAACTAGAATCGATCCAATTTCTTGTACGACTATGAAAGTGTCCCATTGAGAATAGGAGGAACATTGCTATTCATTTGCTGCTTTTGGAGAGCAAGTCCCGTAGAATTATTGGGGACGATAAAAATAATAGCATCCATCCAGGGATGCCCTAAACCCGATGCGGCTACTCCACAGTATTCAGAGCATTGAACGTGGTAGAGTGACTCTCCGGCCGTGAAGGCAGTTGCAGTCGGCTGAAAATTCCAAACAACATAATCTATGTAACCGGGGACAGCCATCACCCCAAACTGAAAGCCCTGACTTGTCCACTGGCCCGCGGTGTTAACGTAAAATCCGTGAGTTACGTCAGCAGACCTGACTATAAACAGCACAGGAATATTCGCAAGAACTATGGTAGCGCCGGGAGAGCCTGCAACATGAGGATAGAACAGAAACTGCCACTGCTCGCAAGTAACAAAAACCACTTGATAAGGTCCTTCAATTTGCGGGCGATCAGCCTGTGCTACTCCCTCGCCCACGTTGTTTGCTTGAATGTAGTTAGGCGCATCGTACGGAGTGTAGACGACTTCGAGGACCAGGACAGTCATGAAAAGAATTATTGTCCAAGCAAGCAATACTGTACGTCTTTTCAAAGTCCTGATGCCCCTGATTGATGAATATTAATAGATTTTTCGGGTTTTTCCCCGGGAACCCTGTTTCTTTGTTTTGAAGACTATATCACATCTAGAATCTTTAGAAACCATGAACCGGTTGCAACGATTCCAATCGCCCCAAAAAGCATCAGTGCAGATTCCATTTCCGTGTTTTGTAAAGCTGAATATGCGCTATAGAAATTCGGCCAAACAAGCATCATTGACCCCATCATACCCGCTGTCATGAATCCGAGAACCAATAGAGCCGCCTTAAATTTTCTCGGCACAGCCAAGAGTGAAGCGCCAAGAAGGCCTCCAGAGATTATATAGGATAAATGCTCGAAAACGTGAATGACCCCATTCGTTGCTGCAAGGTCAAAATTCGGAGGAAAGTGCCAGTAAGAGAAGACGATCGTAGGCAGCAATCCAGCAAAAATAAGTCCTTTAGTGCCAGTATTGAGTTCGATCAGTGAAACGTATACCTTCCAGATAGCGTAGGCCTTGAGTTTTATTTGCAACATTCTCGAAAGGAAAACTCTTTCAAGCCCAAACCCAAAAACTGCCGAAAAAACAAAGAGTCCTATATGCTGAAACATGTGGGCGGTCAAGTTATTATTTGCAATAGAATCAACAGGATTAGCCAAAAGGACCAACGTCCCGATCAAACCTAACAAGGAGAGTCGTAGATACCAGCTTCCGGCCTTAGATTCGATTCGCTTGTTGCCTTGATTAATATTAGTCAAATTGTAAAGGATCCGGATTCCCGCTGCAAATTAATACAAAACTTTCTCTGAATCTATGAACCGAATAAATTTGTCATATCTCTTTCGGAAATCGTCCGAAACGAATCGCCGTATAACTGAACTAACTGGAATCTCGTTTGAGACGGAATAAAGAACTGACCAGCACGCCCAATAATCTCCCAACAAATCAGAGCGAGCAGACTTTCTCTTCAACGACTTGAATGCCGCGTTGAGTTCGTTTATGATTGGTTGCAGCACGAATTTCCGCGAGATCCGAGGTTCAATGAGTAGCATCTCTTTTACTTCTCGGAGCAATTCGGCAAGATGGTTTCTCTTTTCATCTGCAGTGTCCTGTTTATTGTCTGACTTGGTCAGAGATTGAATTCTAGACGATCGTTGGAGGAAATCAACCCCGGAGATTTTTTTCCTAACATGGCGTGGATTGTGCTGCTCGGACTCTCGAACGATCCATCTACTCTGTCTCAGATCATTTTCTAAAATATCCCGACGCGAAGCCAAGATGTTCTTTTCAGTTGAACTTTTAGTTGCACCCGTTCTTTTTTCATTGTTCTTTGTCTCAGACCTTTTCCTTGCCAGTTCCGAATCCTCTGGCTTTTCTCGAGTTTTGAATTTGGAATATTTCTCCCAAGCGAGAATGCCTGGAACCACTGAGAGATTAGCGACGAGCATGATAGATTGAATCAACATTATTCCGAAAAAATATAGCGCGATAACAGCCGACAGGGCGCACAACCCGATCAGCATGATCCTTTGATTGAATTCATTTTTCGGTGATTCTGGCACGCCTTTACTGGCTTTTCCTAGGCTGCTGAGGAGGTACTTAAGCTTGCCCAAAATAGAGTGGATCCGAATAGCTTAGATTTGCCTAGAAGAAAGTAAAGGAAAAAGTAAAAACACTCGAGATTCAGCGCAGGTTTCTGCGAGGGTACTATATGCAAGGCGTTCCTGCGAACAGTTTGTCGCGAGCTTACGTCTTCTGGATCGGTTCGCTTATGTTCGGGCTTCCCTTGCTAAGTTCGTTTTATCCTGTACAGTATTCGTCTTCTTCGCTTTTCGAGTATCTTGTTCCCTATGCCCTCGTTTCATTGATAATCGGTTTCTTACTTCTACGGGCAGGAAATTTCAGAGCAGCTCATGATCGAGACAAAGCGCCAGAAGTCGGGGCGGAAAAAACACGCGAACCCTCTTTCCTCATTGGTTATATTGCGCTTTCATTCGCCACAGTCGCGGTGTTGAGCTACTGGACAATGAAGTATTTCGTAGCGAAGACGTATCCCTCGCCTAACAGCGAATTTGCAAGCCTTGCCGCAGTAATCTATCTTGTTTCACTTTTACTTGCCGGGACTTTGGGCGTTCCATTTTTACTTTGGCGCGTTTTCCCCTTCGTTGGAAATGCGATATCCACCAACAGAGGTTACTATCGAATTGCTGTCGTCATCGGAGTACTGTACTTTGTCACTTACTTGATTCTCGTGAACCAGATAATCATAACTGGCTTTAACACGCCTTCGGGGAATTTCGTCCCCTCCCCCAGCGGTACATATCCTTTCGGATTTGTTTTTACCGCTGGCCCCCCACCGAGCTCTGCTATTGAGAGCGCCTTCTATGTGCCCCAGATTGTTTTCCAGCTTGATCAATACTTTAACTTGCTAGTGTTACCATTCGAAGTTATTCTCGCGGCGATACTTTCCTCCCTGGTCGCCGCAACTGTAGTTTCCACTTTGTTTCTGATCAGACAGTCCGCAAATCACTCCTGCGCGACTGGGGCGACAATTTCGGGTCTCGGAGGTTTTTTCGGTTTCACGGCAACATGTCCCACCTGTCTTGTTCCCACCCTTGTCTCTGTATTCTTCGGCGGAGTCTCCGCAAGCGTCCCTTCTATCTATTCGCACCTTTCGGGAGTAGTTCTTCCCCCGCTGTTTAGTGTCGCTGCATTGTCTGCAGGCCTGATTATTCTCAACTACCAGGCGAAGAAAAGTAATGTCTATACGAAATTACATGATACGGTTATGGCAACGAGATTGCCCTAACGGCCGCGGTAGCAATGTATTTCTGATGCGCCAAGATTAGGGATCATTCACAAGAGGGTTTTCCGAGTTGAAGTCAAAGTACGTTTACCTCATTATCGCCGGGCTCATGATCGCTGCGGTCGCATATCCCGTAGTGTATGCCGAGGTAAACACAGGTCAGAGCAGTACCCCATTTTTTTGTGCGCCGCTGGTCCCATGCCAAAAGCAACCTCCTGGAGTGATAAACTGTACGAGCACCTGCACGGTTGATATGAAAAATTCTGCGTTTTCTCCCGGCACGATCAATGCTACTTATGGGTCAACGATAATTTGGGTAAATCAGGATGGTTTTCCGCATACTGTCACAGCATTCAACTCTAGCGCCTGGCATTCCTTTTTGATCCCTCCAGGTCAAAGTTTCAAGCTGATCATCACGCCGAGGCTGACTCCGGATAGCTACTACTATTATTGTAGTGTGCATCCGTTCATGATCGGACTGATCAACGTTCTTCCCGAGAATAATAGCAGCTAAAGCTCTGAAGAGAAATCTTTCCTTTATCCCTAACTGGATGAAATGGATTCCTTTTTGTTAAAACCAAATTTTCCGCGTGTTCTCCGGAAAAAAGCGACTACGCCCACGCCCAGAACGATAAGAGCCAAGACGATTTCCACCGGCTGGCTACCCTCTCCCGGAATGTCGGGTAGTACATTGAGCAGGACGATCCCGCACGCCCGCGCGATTTTCATCTGATCGGCGAGGCATATTGTTAGTGAATAGTTTCCAGTCCCTAATCCTGGGGTCTTTGAGAGTGAAATCTCGTAAGCAGAAGAATTCAGCGAAACAAATGATAGAGTAAGATTCCCTGTAATGTTCCCATCTCTTGCAAGCGTACCGCTGACCGAAAGTGCGGAAAGATTGATCATGCCGGGAGAATTGACTGTGATGTTTGTGGGTTGAGAAGCAAGTTTTGCATCCTTGGGTGAAATGTTCACGCGAAGGCCGCTGGATTGATTCTCGTCCATGATTCCTAACTTGTTTCCCTGAAACTCCGTGAACCAGACCAGTCCAGTTTGCTCATCCAGATCAAAACGCAGCGGAGACGACTGAGGCGTTGGCACAATGAATTCAGTTAATTCACCTGAAGATGGATTAAGCCGGGCGATCTTGTTTCCCACATGCTCATCGAACCATACCATCCCATGAGAGGAAAGCTGGATCCAGTAGGGTAAGGTGTCGACGTAAGTTGATCCTGAGGTCGAGTAGTTATAGGAGAAAAGCGAGGTTGCGTAGCTTTGAAGAACGCCGCTCTTTTCATCAACGGAGCCAATCTGGCTAGATGCGTGGTTCGTAAACCATATCAAATCACTTGAATCGTTTACAGCGATTCCGACAGGTTGAGACCCGGGTTTGAGATTCCAGAAGTGCTCAAACCTTTCAGAAGTTTGGTTGTATTCAACAATGCTTGAGGTTAGAGTCTCGGTGACAAACACGTTTCCATTGGAACCAATATCTACTCCGGAAGGACCGTATTTCGGTCCCAGAGTTTTCGCTTCCAAAACGGGCTGGGTTAGGTTAACCAGTTTGACAAGCGAGGCTAAGCCTCCGGAATTGATCTGAAATGCACCGATTTGATCGGTATAGATAGAAGTAAACCAGATCTGGCTTGTGGCGGAATCCAATGCGAGAGAGTACGGCAGAATGCTTGGATTTCCAGTTGAATAGTTAGAGAACTTCAGGGTCCTCGTAGAAAAGCTCCACAGCAGAGGTTCATTAGAACAAGAAAACCAGATTTCAGTCCCATCGATTATCAGAAACCAGATTAATCCTGATTCATTTGACGTAGGAACTGGAAATCGGCCGAATGACTTCGCTAACGGATCATAGTTCACGATTGCCGCAGGATTTGTTTCTGCAAACCATATCGAACCGTTAGCATCGGAGGAAATAGCGAGAGGCTGGGAGTTGTTCTGCGGTATCTGGATTTCGCGGATTGCCGGAACGTTCTCAGTTAATGAAGCGAAATTCGTGGACAAGCTCGCGTGGAGATGTGTAGAAACTCTCATGGTAGTTGAGAACGGGCCCGATTGAATGGGACCGAGAGCTAAGCACAACAAAATTAGGATAGTTGCAAATCTGATTAGCGGGAAATCGGAATATTGCAGGACTGTCCTCCTTCTCTCACAGGAAGTAAGCAGAGCGAAACAAGATATTTCAGCATTCTATTTGGAAGATTTCAAGAAAAAATATATATCGAATTATTCGCTTAGATCTGTTAGCGGACACAAGTGTCGAGCAAGCGTAAACCCGAAACTGTAAGTGTAACCTTTAAGACAAAATGGTTATGGCTGGCGCTAGGGATTTTTCTAAGCTTGCTTGCTGTAGCTCCCGTGGTTTCATCGGCGCTGCCATCATCTGGGCCACCGAGCTCAGGCGGCGGATCGGGGAGCGGATCCGGTTCCAGTACAGGACCAAGCGGTACCCCCAACTGCCCGAGTCCTTGCACTATTATCATACAGAATTCACTCTTTGGAAACGTTCAACCCATCATCGTAAAGCAGGGAACTGCAGTTACTTGGGTGAACAAAGACGACACTCAGCACACGACTACCTCTGATACGCCAGGAATTTGGGACAGCGGAATAATGTCACCCGGTAAGAGCTTTACCGTGACCTTCAACAATACCGGGACATTCACCTATCACTGCAACGTACACCCGATGACAGGCACAATCCAGGTCATCAGCTAGGGGCAGCCTGGGTTTACGATCGCCGACTGTTTTTGCAATGAAATAGAATTATTTCACGCGTTTTCCTCTGAGCAAATTAGAGGGTCGCCTCGTCCAACCCCATCTGGGAGAGTGCTATTACAACAAGGATCCTTCCAAATTTTGGATCAGAAAATCCAAAATCCGCTTAATTTCGTGTCCTGAATCGCTTTTGCCAGAACATCCACAATTTTTCCTTCTTCTCCCGAACTGAATTCCATGACCAGTAATCCAGTGCTTGTCGCCTGGAAAATTATTGGCGGCGATCCCAGGATTACTTGACTCTGTTTTCGAATGTTTTCGCGTAATTTATCTTTCTTCACAAGATCTCTCGGCGTGGTCGTCAAAGTAACTCGATAACCTGTTGAAGCATTTGCTGCGAAATCAACAGTTCCCGAGCTCATCATCGACTTGCCCAATTTCTCACCGCGCAAGCGCTCTAACTCGAACGAAACCGGCTTACCGTCCTTGGACAAATAGACTTGCTTTGTCATATCCCGAAGTCAGTCCAGTTCTCACATATTCGGATGCTCATACTTGTTCGTTTGCTTTTGCCTTTCTTTTGGAAAAAGTGGTTCGAGATACGGAACGATACTATTCGCAAGATTCAGATTAGTTCCCTTTTTCCGTGAATCTTGATAATGATCTCCCTTTTCGAATAGGCCTGCAAGTTTAGGCCATCTTTTATTCATTTGCGCAACCATTACGTAATCTTAAATCTTCGAGGATGATGCTTCGCAGCAACTCAAATTGTACTGCAAGAACTGTGGGACGGCGAATGCTGATGATGCTGTTTATTGTCAAAAGTGCGGGGCAGACCTGAGAGCTGCTTCAGCTCCGACCGGTTCGGGAATGCCTGGGAGCACTGTTCCCCCATCGTATTTAGGAGCAAACCCGATGCCAAGTTCAATGAATGTAATGGGAGTTATCCGACACGCTATCGACCTAACAAAGAATCCCGCAGGCGTCATGAGTGCCTACCGAGATACTGATCCTTCATTCAATTCTCTTTTGATCAACTACGTTGCAGTACTAGCAGCAATTCCTTTTGTCGCAACGCTCATTGGAGATCTGATAATTTACAGCTACACTTCCGCGGACGTGGGAATCGCCTTTGGACAGGCAATTTTTGGCTTCATCTCAAATCTAATAGCTGTTTTCGTTGTCGGTTTCGTTGTTTGGAAACTTGCCCCTAGATTTGGTACGTCGACGACTCAAATCAGAGCAACTAGGCTCGCGGCTTATTCATTCACTCCTTTTTTCCTTGTTTCAGTTATAAACATCATACCATATTCTCCCATCAGGGCTCTTGACACCCTAGCATTACTTTACGGCATTTACATCATTTACTTGGGCTTGCCAATCATGTTGGGAACCCCACAAAGTCAAGTGATCACATACTTGGTTGTAACTTTCGTCGTTGTCATCGTGGTGTATGTTGTATTGGCGGTAGTCATTGGGGCGATATTATTAGCTATCTTCGGACTCGCTCTGGGACTAGCCTTTCTATAGCTAGATCCGGCATAAGCGCGGAAACAGGAAATGACTAAGATCCAATTCCACCGTGCATAAATAACAGAATGGACACTGAGTACTCAGTGAACTAGCCTTGAAGCTTGCATACGGCGAGGGTATTATAGTTGCTGTACTGGCACCAATTGTGATCTTCCTGTTTGGAAAGATTTCCATACTTCAGACATTCTTCTCCGTTTTCGCTCTTATTGGTCTATGGACATTGGTTTCTGCTTACCTGTTCTCAACTACTAGGGAACGGATGTACTACGTCAGCTGGGGTCTGATCGTCCTTGCAATTTCCAGCGCTTTCGTTATCCACATCCAGTACGCGATCGCCCTAATTCTCATCGCAATTATCGCCTCGCTCTTGATCAATGTTGCAACTCGGAAAAGCGCGCCGAATACAAGGGATGTCAAGGTTGATCAGAGCAGAAGTAACTCAAAGTCTGTTTAGGGTCTATCAAGAATCCTGAAATTAGAAAATAGGTATCGGGCCAAGTCGATCTTGCCTCGCTTTATCTGAATCCCTTCTTTCTTGAGCAAACTGGCTTTTTTCAGAGCGCCTTCTCCACCGTATTTGCCAACCGATCCGTCTGCCTTTATCACGCGATGACACGGCACATCGGAGTTTGGATAAGGGCACTGTCTCATCGCCCACCCAACAGCTCTCGACCCTCGAGGGTTGTTCAGGTATCTTGCCACCGCAGAATACGTAGTGACTTTGCCTTCAGGCACCTGCCGGACAACTTTGTAGACTAGCTCGTAGAAATTGTCTGGCATCCGAGGACCAGAATTATCTCGGGAGCAAAAATTCTTTTCTCAGAATTTCAAAAAACAGGCTTCATCTTCTCTTCTGTCATCTTTTGCCACTTTTGCTGCCAGATCGGTTCCTGTTTCTTCCACCATGATGCGTAATCGGCTGGGGGCATCTCGAGATATGCCTTCAATGATTCGCCGATAAGCAGATCCCAGCCCGTTTCATGCGAGTAGAATTGTTCATCTTTGTCTGGAAATCCCTCATGGATAAGCGTAACCTTCGTACCCTTGGTTTCCGCTTTTTCGAATCTTACAGTCACCTTGGTCGGTTTTTCATGCGACCAGTTGGGAATCAGCTTTCCGTTATCGTCGTACTCATTGATCGTCCAGGTGTAAACTATTTTCTCCCCGGGAACAATTTCGAGAAATTCACCGCTGACAACATAACCGTCAGATTCCAATCCCATCTGGAACTTGCCGCTTTTTCTCGGATCAATCTCGTAGTGATCTTCTTTCCAACCCTCGAGATCTTTTTTGTTAGTGAATGCTTGGTAAACCCGGTCGGGAGAAGCGTTGATCTCAAACGTTCTGACAATTGTTCCACCCAGTGAGTTTGTTTCCTTACTCATTTCGTTTGGTTGAAGTCTTGTTTAACTATTTATAACTTGATTTGGTTAAGTTTAGAGCGCGCAGATTTTGAAACCAGTTTTCCTTTTCCCGCAGCTGTGGCAGAAGCACCTTGCGCTCGAAGTGAAAATGGAACAGCAGGATCCGAAACTTATGCGGGAGGTAAAGAGAGTACACTCCGTAATGACATCACGAGTCCTGAGCTCCGTCTTTTTTCTGATAGCTCGAGGTAATGGAAGCCCTAAAGAAATTTCGAGGCTCACCGGGAGATCAAAGTACGCGGTCAGCCTGCAGATATCGAAGCTCAAGAGTTCTGGCATGATATCATTGTCGAAGAGAATCCATTCCGATCTGAGGCAAAGAAACTACGAGGTTGCAAGCGAAAGACTAGTACAGATATTCAAACAGGACTTCAGTTTTGAGCTAGATCTTTAC
This sequence comes from Nitrososphaerota archaeon, assembly GCA_013288145.1. The sequence continues at coordinate 15,475 of JABDCJ010000005.1, forward strand.
AGAAATCATCTGCTGTCGGAGACTTATGGTGAAATTCGAGGCAATATCGATAGAGTTGAGCTCGTGGTGGTCGGTAGTGGAAGACTGGGCCTAATCCGGGAAATCCTGCCGGATCTTCCGTTGAAGGCGTCGCCGGAAATAGGAAGAATCGGTCAAAGAATTTCGCGTCTTTATGAGGAATTTCAAATGCTATTTTCACAGTACCTGACAGAACCCGGGCGGTCGACCATCCTTGAATATTTTCTTTCCTTTTACCGTGAGCTATCATTGAATCACAGCAGATTGCCACCGGATTCTGAGCTCGGGCAATTTTTCGAGTTTGTTGACACGTCCGTCTTCAGAATAAGGCCGCTCGAAGAGCTATGGTTGCTTGCAGAAAAGAAGAGAATCGTTACGCCAGGAAAAATCGAAAGAGCGCTTGCACCGCCGGACTCGATCAAACTTTTCTCAGAGGCAGGAAAGATGGATTCGGCGGGCAGGTATATCCTAAACGCCGATGCCAGATCTTACATAAAGCCGGGGGTCAGGGTGAGGTTTTATCCTTCGTTTTCCTTCATAGCGTAAGCTATCTTATTGGACTTCAATATTCGATTCGGCGTAGCCCATTTTAACAAGAAGAGACTTTGCGTCCTCTCTCTTGTCGCCCTGCAGTATTACCTGGCCGTCTTTCGCGGTACCGCCGGTTGCAAGTTTTTTCTTTAGCTCATGCGCGACTCGATCTAACTCTCCCCGCTCGGTAGGTAGCCCCATTATCAGAGTGGTCGGTTTTCTAAAGCGTCTTGTTTCTTCCCTAATGATAATTCTTACTTGGTCTCGGTCTAGTTCCTTCAGTATGTCGCCGAACGCGATCTCCTCTACGTCTTTGTCTGAGTCAGATGACACTAAAATCTAGAGATGATTGGGACTGAAGACATGTTTAATGATTCCCTTAGGCTACGGCCACGAGTAGCTTTCTGACGAACTACAGCATAGCAACTGCAAATGTAATGAGCATGGCCAGTAACCCGAAAACTTGAGCTCCCCGTTTTGCAATGACGGTTGTTTCATCCAAAAGCCCCGAAAAGTTGTTCAAAACTCGACTACCTATCGTTCTTACAGAACTCGAGACAATTGACGTCTCATATGACGCTGGAGACAACCTTGACCTCGCCTTTTCCAGCAGTGATTGTAGTAGAGTTACAAATGCTTCCGGGCTGGACACATCTCCCAGTGCAAGGTACCCTTTTGCATTTTGCGCTTTTGCGGCCGTTACGTGCGTGTCAGAAGTACAAATTTCCAGCAATTCTTCAGACGTTTCTTGTTTGAAGCCATCCATGACCTTTTCTCGGAATCCTAGGCTGGAGTTGTTGGCATCCACTACGACGACTGAAAATCTCGAACCATTCCCTTCGAAGAGTAATAATCCGACGCCGGCGGGACCGATATCCGAGTTAACTTTGGTATTCTGAATTTCAGAGCTATGCGCGAATCCGAAACCAAAGGGGTTTTGAGTCTGGTTCGATAGAGATTTGATAACTCGGGATGACGCTCTTAGAAGGTTCTCTGTTTCGATCTCATCAGGCTTTTCGCCAAGCGAATTGTGAGAATCAATAACCAGACACGCGCGATAACCGTTTCTTGAAGACTCTTCTTCGATCGTGTTTCTTATTTTACCTGGAAGGTCTTCCATTCCATACGGGGAGAGTGTCAGAGTGATCAAAAGAGTCTTGCCTAATGCAAAACCTGAAGCTGTCGCTTTTCCCTCACGGGCGACAACTGGTATGGAAATCGTTTTTCCCGTTTCAATAATCTCGCTTTTTTCCAGGCTTTCGGCGTATTTTTTCACCTCCTCCTTTGAAGGTAGATTGAGATCATGATCCGATATCGAGTGAAAGATTACCGGTATCGAGCTCTCAGAGCGCAGTTTAGTGTAGATATCGCCGGGGAGATTGCTCGAGCCCACCGGCGAAAAAGGTCCCGGATGAATGCCTGGCACAACCAATATTGCGACTGGGTTGCCTTTTTGCGTCGAACCCCTTAATCGGACGATTTCTGTGGTAACGCCGCGCTCTTCGCTGGATGTTTGAAAGTAATGTTCCAGATCTGAGGGATTTCCCGCCGTCCAGGCGGTCAGAAATGCTTGCAAAAGGAGCAGCGCTTTGTAGCCTTGATTGGGCTTGTTGATTAGTCCGAGGTAGATCTCGATCCCTACAATTGCAACAATTCCTCCAGCAACCGCAATTAGTGAATTCGTCATGTATGAGGAAAACATTCGGGTGGATGCTGCCACGGGAAGTAGGAGGATAACCGGCTGGACAATAGCGAGAGGGAGACCTCGGGTTGGCTTGTCGTAAAATACAGAACCGAAAACAATTGCCCTAAAGCAAATTGCAAAAAAGGCGCCCAGAATTACGAGGGAAAAAAACCGGCCCTGACTTTTAGATACAAGGTATACTGCCAGCCCGATTAACGAAAAAAGCAGCCACAGTGAATTGCTTAGAATTGACACCGTCGCAAGTCTTCGAAAACTTGCGAGTCCTTTTCTTCTTCCCTTCAGGGCAAGCAGGTCAATCTCTATTCCAATTACAAGCACGCTTTCTACGGCGAATGAGTATAGAATGATTCGAACCGGGCTTTCTCCAAATATTGTCCTAGCAAGTAGCTCGACGGCGATCAGTGGTACACTCGCGAAAAAGAGCGCGCGGCCGGTCGAAGGAAGACGGAAGAGATATCCGTACCGCCGGGCGAAGTTTCTGGTAGAATCGTTCTTCAGCTCAACGGCGGACAAAAGTAAAAAGTTCTCCGGCAATTTCAATTTTCAAGAATGTGGGTTAAAAAGCGTCCGAGCAAGGAGAATTGAAGCAAAATAATTTATCAGAGTAATCGCCGGGTTTTAGCAATGGTTACTCTTCAGCGCCAGCAAGGAGTCGATCGATTTTGTCCCTATTGTCGGCTGGGATTGCACGATTTATGCATCGCAAAGCTCTACCTGGGGTGCTGCTGTCACGGTCAACCTCCAGCTCAAACTCGTTCTTTTTCAAACTCTAAGCGAATTCCAGATCCTGGAAGACAGAAATCGGAATTGAGATTGATGAAAATTTCCAAACAGAAAAAGAGAAAGAAAAATCAGGCGTTCGGAAAAGTTCGTTTTAACTTATTCGCGCGACGGCTAATGGTGCCGTTATCCAGATAAAAAAAGTCCAGACCATCCGTTATCATTTACGAGAAAGTTTACCGATAAGATCCGAGAACTCTAATCCCGAAATCAGGCGCGAGCTACTGGTAAGATTACGGCGATGATGATGAGAGCCGCTGCAAGGATGATGACAATTTCCGGTCTGATCTTAATTCCCTGGGTCTCGTCCTCAAAGAACCTCAAAAGCCCCGCACTGGAGGCTGGCATCGGTGCCTTGTTCTTGTCTTTCTTGGCGCTCATTGAAAGTTCCGGCTTGCGAATAGTCAGTTCTTTAGAGTTAAATGCTTTTACTGCACAGGTCTCGACTGCTTCGCTCGGGCTCTTCCCACAACCTTCTGGGAGACTGATTCTCCAGCGTACTCCATTGCTAGCGACTGCTGGCTTTGGAGACCCTTCGAGAGAAGATAAATCACAAAGTCGCCGTCCTCCCTGCGCAGGATGCCGTAGTGAATTCCGACACCCTTGACGAGACGGTCGACGAACATTCTAGTGAATATAACCCGGTGGACTATACTGTCGCCGTATCTCCTCAAAGTAACGATCGTAGTCTTGCATGATCTCGAGAGCTCAACGAGCGCGTTTGTAACTTCAATCGTGTTTGACAGGGACTCCAGTCCCTTTGAGCAAACACATCTAACGAACGCATTCTCACGAAAGGGAAGCGAGGTGATTGACGCAACTATTACTTCGCCCGAAAAGCCATCAGCCTTTTTCGTCGTAAGCGTAATGAGGGACTTGCTGATCGCGACCGATTCCAAGTTGTGAACGATGAGAGAAGATTCTAGTTTGTCAGCGCCAGCGTCTAGAATCAAACCTGATTCTTCGTAAAGGAAATATCTCAGGACATCCTCAAGACTGGCGAATGCTGGCATTGACGACACTGCAAGATTGGGGCCCGCAGCCTTTCTAGCCTGGTTCGCCTGTTCTTCAGCTTGCTCTCGCAACCAATCTTCGTAAGTATAGTTCTTCTTGTACCCCGGGTCGGATACCGGTCTCTCTGAAGTCGTCTCGCCCGAGTTACTTTGCTCATTGGGAGTATCCACTCCCTGTTCTTCCTGCTGACTTGTAGCCAATACGAAAACCTCAAAACTGATTTTTTTGTAATACGCGAAAACGAAAACGGAAATGATGAAAGTGTAATTAGTCTGCCGTTCCTATAAAGGCTTTTTCCATAACAGAAGAATTCCACTTGAGATGTTCACGAATTCTATCATTACGGCCGTTCTAGAACTGTTAAATGGAAAAAGGAAAAACAAATTGAACTGTTTGAGCTCCTTTTCTGCGTGATTAGCAAACGTCGCCACTCTTTTTTCTATTTTTCATGTTCCTGACCTCGATAGCGGCCGGAGCGATCGGCTCTATCGTCGGAATAGGAGGAGGTCTCTTGGTTACTCCGGTTCTTACTCTGATCTTCGGAGTCGACATTCATCTCGCAATTGGTGCAAGCATTGTTGCGATAATCGCCACCTCAAGCGGAGGTGCGGTTGCGTACATCAAGGATAGAATAACAAATATCCGCGTCGGCATGTTTCTTGAGATCGGGACAACGATCGGTGCGATAACTGGCGCAGCTATCGCGGCCTATGCGAATTCTTCGCTTTTGTTCGGAATTTTCGGGGTTATCTTGCTCCTGTCGGTTGTCCCTCTTTTGAGAAAGCGGACTCAGGAGCTGCCCCAAGGGGTCGTAAATGACGTAGTAGCTAGCCGGCTGCGATTAAACTCCAGTTATCCTGAACAGACCACAAATCAGGAGGTCCAGTACAACGTTGAGGGAAGCTGGATTGCTCTCGGGATAATGTATGTCGCTGGACTTCTTTCTGGACTGCTCGGAATTGGTAGCGGCGCATTCAAGGTACTAGGCATGGAAAACGCAATGCATCTCCCAATGAAAGTCTCGACAACTACTAGCAATTTCATGATCGGTGTCACCGCAGCGGCAAGCGCGGGGATTTATTTCGTGAGGGGAGACGTGAATCCATTCATAGTAGCCCCCGTCGTTCTCGGTATTCTTAGTGGCGCGATACTAGGAACTAAAATTCTAGTTAGAGCAAGAAACAGCACGGTCAGAACAATATTCATTGTTGTTCTCGCCGGAATCGCAATTGAAATGATAGGAAAGGCCGTGGGAATCCTTCCGTAGTTAGAGGAGTTGAACTTAACTGAAAAAACCGGTCTCCGATGCAAACGGAACGGGGTCGTACAACGAAAGAAGATATGCTCTCATGCAAAGCGTTCTTAGTAAGACTCTGCTCTACGGAGTTATTCTTTCAACTTCAATTATCGTAATCGGGCTCGTGTACATGGCGGCGACTTACTCCTCTGGCTATCAGTGCGATTTTACTGATGCGTCTTTGAACTGTCTGCTGAACTACAATCCCGCGGCAATCCCTCATGGCGATTATCCAAATACTCTGTTTTCAATCGCCGCAGGACTGGCTCAACTCAAACCCTTCGCGATAATTCAACTCGGGGTCATAGTCCTTCTCGCGACCCCAGTTATCCGCGTTTTTGCTTCTCTCGTCCTTTTTGCTATTGAAAAAGACCGGGCTTTTGTTGTAATCACGCTATTCGTCTTACTCGTTTTGCTGTTTAGCTTCTTTGTCGTGCCCGAGATTCCGATCTTCAAAGCCTGAATGCTTTTAATCGCTTTGAAGAAATCTGGAAAATAAAAAGCCGGGGTTGAGCAATCTGGTCGCTCACCGCGCTCGAGATCCTTGCCAGAACTTTCTGGTGAGAGAAGCAATTGGGCTAAGTTTGCATAACAAGATACGCGGCGCCCCTATGGGGTATGTGGGTTCAAATCCCACCTCCGGCGCCTATCTACTATCCCTCAAAGGCTACAAATCGTGTCTTTTCGGCTATCCAGGCGATAATTGAGGAGGTCTTATTTTGCAGACCAAATCGATTCTCACGGTCGTTTGAACTTACGTCATAACGAAGAGGGCATGAAACCTTGCGCGTCCGAGTCGCCCTAATACTAGGGCTCTCAACGTCAGTCTCCTCCTGGATGGCAACGAGCGTACTTCCCGCAGGTAGCTCAGGATTTGGGTTTTGGGCTAGGGAATGGCAATCAGGCGGAATTGATGCTAAGAGAATGAAAGGAGGACGATCGGAGCGAGATGTTTTTTTGATTCGAATTCTAGATCAAACAACGAACGCTACTCGTCGTCCAAATACATGAGCACTCACAGTCAACTCTCTATACTGACTCCATCATTCGTAACGGCAATTATATGGAATAGCTGATATTAGGGCAGATGTCGGGCCCGGTGTTCGGCTAGCTCCTTTCTAGAGGGCCGCGAATTCATGCGCGTCAGGCTATCGCTGCCCCCAGCTCAGCCTTGGCAGCGACTCACATCGCCGCCACGTTGCCGGGGCCTTAGAGGAGGTCAGTGACTCTTCAGTCCGGGCAGCACCTGTGTATGCTCGATTTGCACCGCTTGCAGATCCTGCGGATTCAGCCCGAGCAACTTCAGTATCGTCGGCGCGATTTGTGTCGTCTCGACTGACTGGTGGTACGAGCCGGGCTTTACCATTCCAGGCGCGTAGACGAGGATTGGAACGTCGCGGTCGCCGGGGTTGGCGCCGCCGTGCTCCGCAATCTTGGTTCCGGTGGTGTAGACAACGCCGACCTGGACGATCCCGAAAACGTCGGGGTGACGCGGGTCGGAGACAGGCACACCGAAGTAGTTAGCAGCCGCCTGGCCAGCGTAGATCTTCGCCAGACCCGAGTGGGGCACTGACACGGTCATATTGTCATAGGTGACGCCCGGCGCACTGTGGTCCCATAGATAGCTTTTGACAAAGTCCGCCGCCGCTTGCGTCTTGACCGACAAGTAGCTCTGCCACAGGTCATCGTCGGTTCCAGCGACAATCAGCGCCGTGCAGTTAACCGTACAACCGACCTTCTGATCCCACGCGTTGTTGATCGCGGTGATGATCGCGCCGTCGTCGATTCGGCGCAACAGATTTGGATCCTGGGGCGACTGGCCGTGCTTGGCGGTCACAATGATCGCAATCGAGCCGGTTAAGCCCTGATGCTGGATCTGGTCGACCATCCGCTCAAGCTGCGCGTTGACGTAGTCAAGTGCGCTCTGCAGCAGAGGACCCGGGGTGGTCGTGCCAGGGTAGTAGCCGCCGGCTAACACCGGTCCGAGCGTGTAGTTGCCTTTCGAGTCCGGACCATTCAGAATGGCCGGGGACAATAGCAGTTTCTCGGCGGTGGAGACGGTCTGGAAATTCATTCCGAAGATCGCCGGGACACCGACGCTGTACTGGCCGCTATGGTCGTAGCCGTCGATCTCGTTGATGACCGCCTGAACCTTGTAGCTATCATACTGCCTCGTTGCGGCGTTATTGTCCGTCCAAGAGATGCCGCCGTCGGGCGCTATCGGGTACGGTTGCCCATTCGGCTCGACTGCGTTCGAGTCGATCTCGGGAGTAAACAAATCGTTGATCCCGGTACCGGACGGGCCGTTGAACGACTCGTACACAGGATGCTTGTCCGACCAAGCGGTCCCCAGCCCGGCATCTTTGGCGACGTCGAAGATCGTGTTAACCTGCAGGTACGAATGTGGCCAGATCGGCGGGCAGGTAGTCGGGTTGACCGGGAATGTCGATGCATTCAGCAGCGTCTGCGGATTGCCCGTCATGTTCATGATCAACGCCGGGTTCTGATCAATCCCTAGGATGTTCTGGCCGGCGTCGAGTCGGGAAACGTTTAGGTCGTCGGGTGAGTCGTAGATGACGTTACCACCAGTCGCAGTGCCATTGCACAACGTGGTGCCCGGCGCGTCGACGGCGTGGTTGTACGAGTCGTCATAGTAGACACCCGTAACCTTCGGGTCGCCGCCGGTCATTAACGCGGTGCCGCCGGGATCGGAATCCGATGGGTTTGCTGTCTGGGCGCTGGTGAACTCTGCGCCGCCCTGGACCAGCTTGGCGAGCTCGGAGTTCGGATGATTAGCGATGTACCATACGAGATCGGATTGGTGCAGCCCGTCTACAGAGATTAGGAGAACATGCTGGATCGGGCTACCTTCTGTAGCCTGGCTACCTACAGCGATTCCGTGGATTGCAAATGTTGGTAAAATCAGGATTATTAGCATCATCAATGATGCGAGTCGTATCTTTTTTATGAGAACCTTAGCTCTTCTATTCATGGCAGACGTCGTGAGGAACTTTCTTTCGTATTTATTCGCTGTGAATAGTGAGTATATACTATAGCTTATAGCTAGTGCTCATACAATAAATAATTACTAAATCTTCTATGAAACTTTTTGATTCAGTTTGTTATAGTACGTCCTAAATACGTGCCCCACCAAATGCATCCCTTGGAATGGCATATCTTGTTCTAAGAGAAAAGAAATTCGCACAACGGCAGAAATTCTTCCTCGTGAATCCCAAGAATGTTTTCGGTATCTAGTGCTCAGGGAGCTTCGTAGATCTGAATGCCTACTCTGCGGAGCCTATTGGAATGTCCGTAAGAACTGCAATCCTGTGGAAGAGGGGTGCGTTCTTACCAACTGTGTTGGAGGCGTCTGCTCGCCATAAGGTAGTTGAAGTTCAATTATCTAACCTGCTAAAAGCGCTTTTCGCCGATTTTTGTGCAAATTACTAACTTATTCGCAACAAATCTAAAATAATTAGAGCATTGCTGGAGATGGGCGCATATCCGCTATGAATTCGCTGGTTTCTCTGAATGTAAGCTACAAACTAACCTCCGGCGCGTTTTTCATCGAGCTATTGGCTATTACGCGAAATTTGTCATCAAATTAACTCACGGTTAGGATTTCAGAGGCCGAATCTCGAGCATGAGTGAAATCGCCACCATAGTTTGCCTGTATTGCGACGGGTCCGCTGCTTCCACTTGACGGAGTATAATTCACAGAGCAGGCTCCCGTTGTATCAAGATTGCAACTTGCACTTTGAAAAATGCCGGAGCTATTGCTATTGAATACCACTGTTCCTGTCGGGATTCCAAAATCCTCTGAATTGCTTATCGTTGCGATGCAATCTGTTGGAGCGCCGACCTGAAGAGCTGTAGGGAAACAATTGACATACATCGGCGCCAATGGAGCGACAATTATTGTCAAATTGTTTGAACTTCCAGAATGAGCCGAGTCTCCCGAGTAGCTGGCAAAAATTGTGTAGAAACCTGTTTGGGGACCTATAGCATCGAAAGTTGCCGTGCATGAAGCTGAGCTGCCCGTTCCACTCGGTTTACAACTTTGCGGAACAAATGATCCCGCGGCACTGCTGGAGAAACTAACTTGTCCCGAAAGAGGATTGGTCGATGATTGTGGACTTAGGACCGCATTGCACGACGTCACAACACCGAGTTGATATTCCGCCGGTGAGCATGAAACTGTCAAAGAAGTAATAGCTGCGATTATCTGAGTAGTATCGCTGGTAGTTGTCGTTGATTGTGTTGAACTCGATGTAAGGTTCAGCGATATCGATGATGAAACTGATGCCGTACTGGTCATTGTCGAAGTGACTGAGCTGATGGATGTATCACGTCCGGCAATTGTGCTTGAGGTGGTGTTTGAAAGTGTGATTCTTTTGCTCGTTGAAGAGGTAGTTGCCATCGAATAGCTAGTAGGAGCAACGAACTGACTGGAGGGTGCAGACGCTACAAAAGTTGACGTAAAGGTTGACGTGGTTGAGCTTGTTTGACGAAAGGACGTGGTGAGCGTGACAGCGCGCGTGGTTGTAATTGGCTGGTTTGATGTGAAAGTTGATTGTTGCGAGCTAAGCGATGTTTGCTGTTCTGGACTGGCGATTGTAATAGCAAACGATAATGACATGGCAATTGAAACGAGAATCGCAATTGCAAATATCAAGATTCGTCCCTTCTGAAAAGCCAAGTCCATCTGTAGACGGCATTACCTTAGATTAGGTTTGTGTCACGCAAAATCTCCAGTCATTTGTTTCGCTCGGAATACCCTCGCGTCAGGCCTGCAAAATAACAGCTCCGAATACTTGAATGCCCTAATTGTGATCCTGCTTGCAATTTCAGGTAACTTTCCTATAGTTGCCTATGTAGAAAGCTCTATGATACCATAAACTAGTCTTTACAAGTCTCGGTCTATTCCTTGTATTTTTCTCTGGATTTCCTTCTTTCGGCGCGACTCCATACCTTGTTCCGATATTCAACCGAGTTACCAGAGAGTCTTGAATTCTTTCCAATCGATAGATCTCTCAAAACGTTGTATCTGACAAGGATATGCGGACCTACCTTTGACAGAATCAGGTATGTCAACCGCTCTAGCTCGATACTTTCATCGGTAGCCATTAGGCAATTCTCTTGGTGGGATGAGTTACTAATCCCCCTATCTCGGAAAGTCGTTGACATACCGGTGAAATTGTTCAAACCCCGAAGCCATGCTGTCATGAAGATGGAGGACTTCATCTGAATAGGTTTGTTTTAGCAAGGTCCACAATCTCGTCGCCCTTTCCGTTCAGCACTGCTCGTATCATGTAAAGAGTGAACCCCTTTACAACCTCGAAGTTCAAATTTGGAGGAATCAATAGTTCCTGCCGGTTAACGACGCAATCTACAAGAGCCGGACCAGGCAGCGAAAGAGCTTTCGTCAGTACAGGTCTAACGTCTTCGGGTCTCTCAACTCGGAATCCGGCTACACCGGCTGCTTCGGCGAGCTTGGAAAAATCAGGATTCTTCAACTCCGTCCCGTAATCGACGATCCCCGCGGACTTCATCTCAAGCTCAACAAAGTCGAGCGAGCCATTGTTGAATATGACTATCTTTACGGGTAGATGAAGTTGCGCCAGCGAAAGGAAATCACCCATAAGCATCGCAAACCCGCCATCTCCTGAAAGCGAGATTACCTGTCTGTTCGGAAATACTTCTTGTGCTCCGATCGCCTGCGGCAATGCATTTGCCATTGATCCATGAGAAAAGGATCCCAGAAGGCGCCGTTTTCCATTCATGCGAAGATATCGTGCTGCCCAAATGGTTGGAGTACCGACGTCAAAGGAGAATATTGCGTCGTCTGCCGCTATCTCGTTGAGCACCTTTGTAACATACTGTGGGTGAATTGGAATGCGACCAGGTTCGCCTTTAGCCAAGTCCTCGAGATCCTTTCTTGTTTTCTGGTAGTGATCGCGCGACGCTTTGAGGTGACGCGAATCAGCTTTTTGCGTTAGGAGCGGCTTCAAGGCATCCAGAGTTTCAACAACACCCCCGATAATTCCGATGTCAACTTTTGTCCGCCTCCCTAGCTGCTCTCCGCGAATATCTACTTGCACAATTGTAGCTTCTGACGGGTAAAACTGCTGGTAAGGGAAATCTGTTCCAAGCATGAGAAGAAGGTCTGAATCCATCATTGCGTAATATCCCGACGAGAATCCGAGCAGTCCAGTCATGCCGACATCATACGGATTATCGTACTCTACAAACTCCTTCCCTCTAAAAGCGTGGACGATCGGCGCCTGCAGAATGCTTGCGACATCCATAAGCTGAGAATGAGCTCCTGCACAGCCAGCTCCCGCGAGTATCGTTACCTTGGTTGAGGAGTTGAGTGCGTCGGCGGCTTTTGAAATATCGCCGAGGAAAGGCGAGACATTTGGTTTCTCACCTGAGAAATTTGGAATCGGTCGCTTCGAAGTAGCTTCGTCAAGTGCGAGGTCTCCTGGAAGGACAATAACACTTACCCCGGACTTGGAAATAGCCGTCCGTATCGCTATTTCAAGTACACGAGGAATTTGATCAACGTGTGAAATCAATTCGCAGTAGTTGCTGCATTCCCGGAACAGTATCTCGGGATGAGTTTCCTGAAAATAGTTACTGCCTAACTCCCGAATCGGAATTTGGGCAGCTATTGCAACTACGGGCACTCGCGTGCGATGACAATCATACAGTCCGTTGATCAAGTGGAGATTTCCGGGACCGCAGCTCCCAGCACATGCAGTTAATTTGCCGGTAAGTTGAGATTCGGCTCCCGCTGCGAAGGCGGCAGCTTCCTCGTGTCGGACATGAACCCAAGTAATATCTTTGGAATGAGAGCGAATCGAATCAGTTATCCCGTTAAGAGAATCTCCGCTGACGCCATACACCCTCGACACCCCTGCAGAGATCAGTGTCTCAACGACGACATCCGCAACCCTTCTTGCCATGATTGTTTCAAGACGAGGAACGAGCAAATAATGCTTTTACCGAGCATATCATGGGAGGAAATTCAGAATCGGCCTTGATATCTGTGTTAGCGTCAGCGTTCTAGAATTTTTGCTGAATTCATGCAAATACTGTAGAGTTCGATATTTAGGGCATAGTCTCTTTCCGGTGAAATCTAAATGGTTTAGTTCGGCTCCTATGATATCTTAACTAAACCTAACCATATATGGGCACGCCTAATCTTCAGATATCGACCAAAAAATGGTATTCATAATCGACGAGGGAAGCACATTCAAAGCACCGTTGGACAAAGTGTGGAAACTGAACATGTCAGAGGACAACCATTCGCATCCAAGTCTGAAAAATCCTGGATCTGAAATGGAGGGGGAGCATCCGATTTTGACGTATGAGACGCAACTTCCAGATGGATCATGGGCGAAGAATCGTGTCAAGCTTACTCTGCTACCTCCTGTGGGAGTGGGATTTGAGACTCTCGAGGGTCCGATGGCTGGTTCGAAATCTTTCCAGTTCTACACGCCAAAAGGAAATGAGACGGGAGTAACTGTTGTTGGAAACTGGACTGCGAATGGTGTCCCGGATGAAGCAATTCGTCAAGCAGTAATGGGCTTCCTTGACACCGTATTCAGGGAAGACCAGGCAAACTTGGCAAAAATGTAATTCTGAAAGACTGTCAGAACCTTTGAGCTTTGAGGTTCTGTGTCTCCTTTTTTTTCAACTAATGTCGGAAACTAATTATCCGTTTCCAGACTCTTGGAATCAATTATAAGCAAACGGTCAAACCGAGCTCCCCAGACGGGTGCGTTCATGACTTCAGTCACTCTCGTAGGAAAGCCCTTCAACTATGTGATAGAGGGAACCGGCGAACCGGTATTGAATATTTGTGGAATGGAACCGATTGTCGAAGGCTCTCACGATAACGTTCGCCATACTGGCATCCCTAATTTTTCCAAGACGCCCCTTCCTGGCCGATTTCAATTGATCAGCTACAACAATTTCCGTGTGGGGTCGGGTGCGGAATATGCGACAGTAATCGAAAGCGGCAATCAGGTGGATACCGCAGCTAGCGATTGTTTTGTCTTATTGCAACACTTGAATATTTCAAACATACACGTTTTTGCGCACCGTCAGGTAGGATACGCTGCCCTAAAGCTAGCAATTGAACATCCGGATCTCGTAAAATCTATCGCATTCTTGGACTTTGAGATTGTGAACAGTTTTGCCTTGAATCCAAAGGTCCAGCAGGCAATGGCAAGGGTTATGCAGAGAACCCAGATGAATCCCCAGTTCCAGCAGAGGATGGAAATGATGCGGCAGATGATGCAATCCGGGACTATGCCCAACGGCGAGCCGATTCCTCCGGAATTCGCCGCGAAGATGAACTCGATTCCTAAATCGCTGCTGGATCAATATAGCCCGGGTAATGATGCAGATCCTGCCCTCACGGAGGTCAAATTGTGGTCATCACGAATGCTATCGATTTCGTATGACGAAGTTGCTTCAAAGATAAGACAACCCATTCTTGACGCCATCTATGCGGAAGGAAAAGATTGGGAAAGTCAGTCTGCTGAACTTTTGAAAGGTTGGCTACCACAAACGGAGGTCTACACTATACCGAAGAAAGCTCACTGGTTTTCAGGTCAGAATGATGAGGGATTGGCTGCGGGCCTCGCAGACTTCTACTCCCGACACGAATGGGGTTCATTGTAGGCTAATAGAAAGTCAGTATAGCTTCCTCGTATCTAGGACGTTGAGGAGAGGCTCTCCTCGCGTAAATCGCTTCAAATTTTCGCAAAACAGGTCGACGAGCCTCCTGTTCTCATTTACGCCGTTGCTCGCGGAGTGAGGGCTGATTATGACCCGCGGCATCGTCCATAGCGGGCTATTCGTCGGTAGAGGCTCGTTGACGAAAACATCAAGCGATGCTCCGCGAAGCTTCCCCGACCGCAGCGCCTGAATCATTGCAGACTCGTCTACAATTGCGCCTCTTGAAATGTTGATCAATACTGCGCCATCTGGAAGTTGAGCAAGTTCCTTTTCGCCAATCATGTTGGTGGTTTCGTCAGTGTGAGGCGCAGTGAGGCAAAGAAAGTTCGATTGTCGAAGTACCGAAGCGATATCACTGGGAGGATAGAGCTCATCCACGTTGGGAATATGGCCTTTCGGATCCCTTCTTGTTCCAACAACGCGCATGTCGAAAGACTTTGCTAACCTAGCAATTTCTCTTCCAATTTTGCCAAACCCAACGATACCCAGAGTATAATCTCGAAGCTCATTCGCAGTAAAATACTGCCATACTTTGTCTGATTGTTGATCCTGTATCCTGAAATAATCCTTTGCGAAGATCAGCATAGACATGATTGCAAATTCAGCGAGCGGCCGGATGTGCACCCCGCTCGCTGTTGTGAATATCCAGTCGGTTTTTTCGGCGTAGCCTTTGGAGCGAACGAACTGTCCGATCCCTGCACTTGTTGCCTGGATCCACTTTAGTTTTGGTGCAAGATCCGGCAGGTCGTTTATATGCGAGTGATCAAAGTCGAACAATATATCTGAATCTGCCAAAAGTGTCTTCCATTCGAGGTCCTGTTCTGGAGTTCTTGATGGAACAGTCGTATGGTCTGTTGCGTGCTTCGGTCTATATAGAAGGTCTTCTCTGAAGATTAATTCGACTTCAGGAACTCTTTGTCTGATAGTATCCACTAACTCCGGCGCGAGGTACGATGTTATGAGTACCTTCATCTTCGTCGGGGCAACTCTGCTCATGGTTTGCTCAAGAGGGAAATCGATTGTAAATCTTTCACTCGTAAGGCTGGAGAAAACGATCATATGTCGGAAAAACGAACCCGGATTTTAACTCTCGCGATGAATAATTTCGAAGATCTAATCCAGCGGCGCAGAACAAAGATCGTTTGTACCGTAGGTCCTTCGAGCAGCTCCGATCAGATGCTGCGAAAATTAATACGCGCGGGCATGGATTGCGCCAGGCTAAATTTCTCTCACGGTTCTCATAACGAACACTTAGAAGTCATACGGGGAATCAGAAGAATTTCAGATAGCCTTGGAAAGCGCATCGCTATTATTCAGGACCTGCCCGGACCAAAATTTCGGATCGGGAAATTAAAAAACGATGTCGTCCGTCTTCGTAAAGGCTCAATCGTAACTCTTGCGACCGACAAAGAAGCTTCAGACAGCGAGACGAGTATTCCGCTGCGTCAGCAGGATCTGCCTAAATATGTCAAGAAAGGGACGACTATTTTTCTTTCGGATGGCACGATCAGGCTCCGGGCGATCAAGACAACGGAAAACGAGATCGTTTGCAAGGTACTTGTGGGTGGAGATCTTTTCTCCGGCAAAGGCGTCAATATTCCCAGTCTGGGCGAAGATTTCGAGACTTTCACGGAGGCAGATCGCGTTCACGTTTTGTTCGGGCTTGAACACCGTGTTGATTTTATCGCTATCTCTTTTGTTCGAAACGAGACGGATGTCCAGACGGCGAAGGAGTTCATCCGGAGGCATGCAACTAATCCTGATAGCACACCCTGGATAATTGCAAAGATTGAGAAAAAGCGCGCCCTTCAAAATTTGGCGGGGATAATAGGAGCTTCCGATGCAGTGATGGTCGCCCGTGGTGATTTAGGCGTGGAGAATCCGATAGAAGAGGTACCGATAATTCAAAAGAAGATCATCGCCACTTGCAATGCAAAATCTATTCCGGTCATCACCGCGACGCAAATGCTTGAATCAATGGTCCTAAACGCCACTCCCACTAGAGCTGAAGTGACCGACGTTGCAAACGCGATCCTGGACGGTACTGACGCAGTGATGCTATCCGAGGAAACCGCAGTCGGCAAGTACCCTCAGGAATGCGTTCGCGTACTTCACCGGGTCTCACTGAACGCAGAAGATTCGATGAGACGGAGAAAAGAGATCTTTCCCAGTTTTGAATTCAAGCCGACGGGTATTGACGACGTTTCTAGCTTTGGAGCGATCCGTCTCTCGCAGGACGTGGGCGCGAGTCTTTTCATAGCGCCTACTGAAAATGGCCTCGTTGCATCCAGACTCGCGCGATTCAAGCCCAAAGCCCCGATCCTCGCGATTACGTCCAAGGAAACTACTGAGCGGAAGCTAAAACTTGTTTGGGGAGTCAGCTCTCTTCTAGTAGAATCAAAAGAGGGAAAAGGGACTTACAGGCTGGACCGATTGTTGGAGACCTCGATTCGTGAATTGGTTAGAAACAAAGTAGTCGCGGCCGGAGAAAAACTCGTCGTGTTTTGTGACAGCATTGAATTTTTTGGACAAGAAGGAAAACTCTCGTTTGTAACAGAGGCGATGGATAATTAGCGCAAACGGTACTCAAAACACGAAAACTCGACACCTACTCGAAGGTCTCAAGGTACTCGATGCATCTCGTGTGATGTCTGGACCTTATGCGACTATGCTTCTGGGCGATTACGGAGCCGATGTTATTAAGGTAGAAGACACCGGTTCGGGCGACGAAACGAGGCAATGGTACCCACCGACCATCGAGGGCGAGAGTGCGTACTTTCTCTCGGCGAACCGGAACAAAAGAGACATTGCACTCAACTTGAAGACTGAAGCCGGTCTCGAGATCTTCAACAAATTAGCGAAAACTTCTGACGTTCTCGTAGAGAACTTTCGTCCTGGCGTTACAAAAAAGCTGAAAATTGATTACGAGACAATCAAGGCAACCGTTAACCCGAAAATAGTATACTGTTCAATCTCTGGCTTTGGGCAGACTGGTCCGTACCGAGATTATCCAGGTTACGATCTCGTTGTTTTTGCCATGGGAGGATTGATGAGTATTACAGGAGAAGAAAATCGCCCACCAGTGAGAGTTGGGGTGCCCATCGCGGACATGTCTGCAGGGCTTTACGCGGTCACAGCAATCCTTGCTGCTCTAAATTACCGGGATAAAACCGGTTTGGGGCAAATGATCGACGTTTCGATGCATGATGTTCAGGTCTCGCTTCTCACGCATCAGGCGATGTCTTATTTCGCAACCGGAAAAGACCCACGAAAGTATGGTTCATCGCACGCAAACCTTGCCCCTTACCAGGCCTTTGTTGGTAGTGACGGCGAATATTTTGTCCTTGCCATTGGAAATGACAAGCTTTGGAGCGACTTTTGCATTGCGCTAGGGGAGCCGGAATTCGCAACCAATCCCAAATACAAATCGAACCCAGACAGAATGAAGAACAAAGAAGAGTTACTCTCGGTTCTTAACAGTCATTTTTCAAAGAGACCTGCGAAATTCTGGATCGACCTTTCATCCAAAGCTGGCATACCTTCGGGGCCGATTTCAAAAATTTCTGAAGTACTTTCCGACAAACATGTTATTGACCGCGATATGCTTCAGGAAATAGATAATCCTCGAACTGGAAAGAAACTAAAACAAATCGGAACGGCCGTGAAATTTACCAACGCAAAAACCTCGATCAGACTTCCGCCTCCTGGCCAAGGCGAACATTCGATCGAAATATTGAGCGAAATAGGGTACTCTGAAAATGAGATTCAGCTATTCTTGAAGAATGGCGCCGTGAAAATCTTCGAGAAATAAAGCGCACGGAGATTTCTCGGAGCTAATATTAGATTCTTCCGGGGAATCGAGAATCATGATTTTGAGTACCATCGGGTTCAGGAAATATTATATCGATACCGTCATTCTTTGAGAAACAAAGGATATTCTAGGCTCTTTATTGGTTTTTTTCGTAAAGAGAATGGAAATAAGATCACATTTTAGAAAGTAAGAATCCTCAAGGAGTGAATGAAATATCTCCAGCGAAATCGCGAGTCTGAGCGGCCAGCCAAGGAAAAGGATCTCCGAACTTTCAACTTACATGCCAATACCTATTCCACGATCGAAAGAATTTTGGACAAGGTGGAAAATTAGTCATATTCGCGCGCTTGCTCAGACCGGAACTGCAACTGACGAACCATTTATTCCCGCCTCCGAAAGAACGAGCCGGGTTCTCGATCGACTGTACCTGAAGGTCAATGAAGCAAAAGGACGAAACTCGCGTTTAGATCGTCCGGTAAGTACAGTTGTTCCTTTCGTTCCGGGGTTTGAGACCGAGTTAAGCGCGCCGTTGTACCTCGGCGACATGTCCTTTGGTGCCCTGTCTGGGGTACCAAACATCGCGATAGCGAAAGCCGCTGACATTACCGGGATAATGGCCGGGACTGGAGAAGGTGGATTGCAAAAGGAAGTCGCAGGTTGTTCAAGAATTACAGTACAGTGGGCCTCGGCAAGATTTGGCGTGGATATGGAGACTCTATCGGCCGGGCAAGCAGTAGTGATCAAGATTGGCCAAGGAGCAAAGCCAGGTATTGGCGGTCATTTGCCCGGAGTAAAAGTTACGAGGCCGATTTCGGAGACAAGGAGAATTCCCGTTGGTAGAGACGCGATATCGCCGGCGCCACATCACGACATTTATTCGATCGAAGATCTCGGCCAGAGAATAATTGCCCTAAAAGAGGCAACAAAGAAACCTATCTTTGTCAAGGTAGGGGCCACAAACTACATTCCATACATTGCTTCGGGAGTGGCAAGAATGGGAGCGTCCGGGATCATCATCGATGGAGCTGGGGCAGGAACTGGTGCGGCTCCCACCGTGATAAAAAACAATATTGGAATCCCCATTGAGCTTGCAGTTTCCTCAGTTGACTCTATTCTAAGACGTGAAGGTTTGAGAGAAAAATTCACGGTAATTGCTGCAGGACGGGTGAGCACGCCGGAAGATTCGATAAAACTGATCGCATTGGGTGCGGATATTACAAGTCTTGGAACTGCTGCTTTACTTGCGCTCGGCTGCCTTATGGTACACAAGTGTCATCTTGGTTACTGTCCGGCAGTGCTGACTAACAAGATCAGCGAGCGACAGGCCAAGGTTCTTTCCCTAGATCAATCTGTTAGTTGGTTAACCAATTTGGTTAATGGCTGGGCAGAGGAACTGAAGATTCTTCTTGAACTCGCAGGAGTTTCAAACGTTCGGGATGCTGTTGGAGCGCGCGAACTGCTGTTCGCTGACGATTCAATTGATTTCGAGACGCTAAAGATTATCGGAATGGATTCCAAGGTGGAAAATTCCTCTCCAAGCAAATCAAATGTATCTTTGGAAAAAATCGTTTCCCGCCAAAATTCGTGGCCAATTGGCAGGATCGCGATGCTCCGCGAAATGGCCGGGACAATCGGCAAATCTCCCGGCGAAGCTGAAATTTCCAGCATGGGCTCGACATCGGCGACATTCATCGAGGAACCTTCTAGACTTTCGGATTGGATCGTTTCTGACGGAGCTCAGGTGACAAGACCTAGCATAGATCCTTATCGCGAGGAGATCGAGATTTTTTCATACCTTCCGGGCAAGTTAAAGCTTCGACTTGCCGCCCCATTTTTCTTTGCCCATCTGCCCGATTCGATTCCCGTGGCTGTGAAAAAGATCTTCGCGCATGCTTCGATCTCGCTGGGGTTGCTTTTCGATATCCGTAAATCCGCGACTGAGAGTTACTCGCCTTTCACGGATCGACTCATTTTTGATGACGTAGCAAATAATGCGATATCCAAAATTGGGAAATCGGAAGCGCCCTTTATTCGATTACCCTCATCTCGTAATACCATAGACACCGCCGCAATGAACTCAGTAGGTCAGAATATCGCCGGATTCATTCTGGATGAAGATGATTCAAGCTCTGATCTGCCGCTGGAAATAGCTGTTTCGCGTCTTGATAGATTGCTCAAGAATAACGGGACAAGATACAAACTCGCAATCCTGGCGGAATCAAATTGCATCAGGGGAGCCGACGATATTTTCAAATTGCTAGCTCTGGGCGCCGATAGCGTGGGTCTGGGAAGTGCTGCGCTGTTGGCGATTGGGTTTGAGGAGGGCGACAAGGAGATAATTTTCGAGCCGAAAAAGTCCCTCGTCCATCTTGAGAATTTCGTCCTCGCCCTCGAAAAGGAAATCAAGTTACTCGCCGGGGCGTCCGGAGTGAGCAGTCTTTCCTCTTCGCTGATTGGAAATAGAGAATTGTTGCGATCGGTAGATCTCGACAAATCGATCCGAAAAGAACTCGGGATAAAGCCCTCTGGAGCATCGTGATATTAACGAAGATGGACGGCCAGGAAAATCGATCCCGTTGGGTTTTCGACACCACTTTCGGTCAGCCCATCGTAAAGGACGGTTGCGGGATTTTCGGAATTATTCGAAAACCCGGGGCGCCAAAGATCGGAAATCAAGTTGCTCTCTCTGGACTTGCGTGCATAAAGTACCGCGGAAGCAACCTAGGAGCAGGCTACGCCTGCTTTGATTCTTCGAAGAATGAGACCCTCAAAATTAAGTCGTTCATAAACAGTGAAAACGCTTCACATCTCATCACTACTAAACTTTCAGAATATTTAGGCGATCCACTTTTTTCAAATGAAAGTCGTACTAAGGTTCAACCTGATGGCACGAAAATTCTGACTCTAGAGTTTCGTTACTCCAAGGATTTGGAATCGGGCATAGATCTTATAGTTGACGAGATCAATTCAGCTTTACTTTCGAATTCAAACGTAGATGGGCGAATCTTTTCGTATGGTAGATACGTGGAAGTATTCAAAGAGGTTGGGTTCCCGCTCGAAGTGGCTCAGATGTTCGGTCTGGATAGGAATGATCAGATTTCCGGTGACATGTGGATCGCGCATACGAGGCAACCCACCAACTCACCAGGCTCCTCTCCAATTTGGTCGCACCCGTTTTGTACTCTAGATTGCGCGATTGTCCACAACGGGGACATTAGCTCGTTTGGCGCAAATCTGGAGCTATTGGGTTCAATGGGCTTCAAAAGTCACGTAGGTACAGATAGCGAAGTGATTTCGGGGCTTCTCAATTTTCTTGTAAGAAAAGAAGGGCTATCAGTATCAGATGCAGCTACTGTACTTACCAATCCATTCGAAGAGAACGCCAATAAGCTCCAAGAAGGAATTTTGTCCAAATACAAAGCTGCAAGGCTTGATGGTCCCTTTGCAGTTGTTGCCGGATACGTTGATGAAAACGATTCCTATCTGGTGGCGCTCATCGATAGATCGAAGTTTCGACCTATCGTTATAGGGGAGGACAAGGATTACTTTTACGTGGCAAGTGAGGAGAATCAGATCAGAATACTATCGCCAGATGCGAAAGTCTGGACACCCCAACCGGGTTCGTTTTTCATAGCGTCGTTAAAGAACGGTTTAGTTTCGACTGGAACTACGCGGGAGTTAAGGGAACGAACAGAACAGAATTTGCGATCTGATTTTCAGCATTTTACTGACGCTACGGGAATGTCCTTTTCTGAACTCAAAGAGAGGATCAACTCCGCGTATCAAACTGGCTCGGAAGAAGCTAGTTTTCGAAACCTGAGCGGGCAGCGTTACATCGGGATCGGAATCAAGACCCGCAAAGAATTCAGAGTGAAACTTCAGGGCTATCCAGGCAACTGCCTTGCGAACCTGAATGATGGTGCAATCTTTGAGGTCTACGGAAGCGTCGGTGACGATCTTGGAGACACGATGCATTCTGGAAAGATAATCGTCCACGGCAGTGCTAGAGATGTTGTGGGTCAGGCGCTTCAGGGGGGCGATATTTTCGTTCGACGTTCCGTTGGGAACAGGGCGGCAATCCAGATGAGGGAGTACAAGACTCACAGACCGTTTCTCATCGTAGGGGAAACTGCAGACGATTATCTGGGCGAGTATATGGCAGGTGGAACCGCAATTGTTCTCAACCTTTCAAATGAGCAGTTCCCCGTGGGAAGCTACGTTGGAACAGGAATGGTCGGTGGCGCGATTTATGTCAGAGGAATCGTGGAGGAAAAAAGAATTGGGCTACTCCCAAAGAAAGAAGATCTAATGAACTATCTGAATGCCGAGAAACTGGAGGGCGCGATCTCCGGTGAAGTTTTTGAGAATATTTTGAAACTGGAGTTTCCCAGCGAGAGAGTTATTTCGCAGTTACTTCCTGAAAGCATAATGAAACGTGTCAGAAGTCTCTTTTTCCGGGGAAAATATACAAAACCGATCTCAATTGAGTACCGAGCGCTTTCCGAGGAAAAGGACGAGATGATTTCGGTCAAACGAAAGATGGAAGATTTTTTCAATGACTTCAGAATACCTAATGATGTGCGCGATATTGTGATGAACTCTGAATTTACTGTGATTAGGACAATTGCCGACGAGGAAAAAGAGTCGCCTGTTCCTCCTCAAGAAGTCCCTGTCGAGGAGTAGTGAACTATTTCTTGCCGGAAAAGACCGGTGACCTTTGGTGGCTGTTTTCCAGGCAAACGATTTGCGTTACTCAAAACGAGAGCGTACTTAATGCTGCCAATTTGATGCAAAAACGAAATTTTCGGCACCTTCCTGTGATCAGAGAACCAGGTCAGAGATTAGCTGGAGTTCTTTCAGCACAGGATGTTGTAGATTCGCTTTCTCTTGCGATAGGGCCGTACACCACTATTGATGAAATTGTCAAGTCACTCGAGATTCCTCTTCACAGAATAATGTCTCTTCACCCAATCGTCGTGGAAAAAGGTGACGGGCTCGCTGAAGTCGTGAAAAAACTCGTAGCTCACAACATCGGGGCGCTCCCGGTTGTCGATGAGATGGGGTTGATTCAAGGGATTATCACTTTAAGAGATCTGGTGGGCCTCCTAGGTACCGGATCTGAACCACTGGGCGTGAAGGTATCCGAGCTGACGACCCGTCAGTTGGCGACTATAGATTCCCGGTCCTCTATGGCAGATGCGGTCCATCTCATGTCCCAGAATAGAATTAGGCGGCTTCCCATAACGTCGAACCCACAAGTTCCTCCTGCTGGAATGATTACAAACAAGGACATTTTGAGACTGCTAGCGCGCGAATCTGCCAACAACAGAACGGGAGAAAAAGATACGACGCCAGGTTTCAAGACGAAGATCTCAGAAGTAATGACGCGTGATGTGATATCCGTAGATGCAGAGGACGACATACGAGTCGCCGCCTCAAGAATGATGATCTTCGGAATAGGAGGTCTAACAGTTCTAGATGCAGCAGGACGCATGGTAGGACTAATAACAGAGCGAGACCTTGTCAAGAAACTCGTTGAAGTTCGCTCAGTAAGCTTTCTCGTACAGTCAATGAAGTTTGAACTAGAACTGATAGAAAGCGCACCCTAGAAAATTAACCTGTGATCAATTCTTTATGTTCCGTTCAAAGGGCGAGTGTGACTTCACAAAAATGGAAAATGTGGAAGATGCGAAAAAGCTTCTAATGGAACTTGGCCTGTTATACCCTGATTCAACCGCTTTGGTACAGAATCGGGTCCGTGAGTTAAACATGAGGCAGCTTGACAGGCTGAAGATGATGCTGGGAAGAGTGGATAGAAACAAAGATGTTTTTTCCGAGAAAACGAGAGAAGGCGTCAAGCAGAACGACTTTTCGGCCTTCGCGGTGGCTGTAATTACTCTTAACACTCTTCTCGCAAATGAAAAGCATAATTAATCTTCGGACCCATTGCGTTAAGGACTTTCTTCGCTACAAGTTTGGGATATGTCCTTTAATTATGCCGAGAGCTATCGTTCTAGTCAACGCTGATGTGGGAAAGGAAGCTGAAGTTTATTCTTCCATCAGAGGAATTCCAGAGGTTTCTGAAGCTTACACGAGCTACGGTACCTATGATATTATCGCGATAGTCGACGCCGAAACTAATGAAAAGTTGAAAGGCATAATCACAAGCAGAATAAGATCCATTCCATCGATCCGCTCGACTCTAAGTATGCCGGTCGTGGATTGATGTCAGAACAGATTACGGAACTCACCGATGAAAATTTCTTTTCTTCAATCAAATCTCGCTCGTTAATGGTTACCGATTTTTGGGCATCCTGGTGTCCGCCCTGCAGAATGATGGCACCGGTAATCAAGGAGTTGTCTCAGCAGTATGCGGGAAAAATCTCATTCGCCAAAGTGGACGTTGACAAAAGTCCGGTCGTGTCTCAACAGTTTGGCATAATGAGCATTCCAACGTTTATCATAACAGATCATGGAAAGGTTCTGGATGTCCTGGTGGGTGCGATGCCGAAAGACGATTTCGAAAAAGAGATCACTAAATATCTTGATCAAAATTAAGCAACAAAACTCATAGCTTTGAGAGTATGCGCTCCCGGTTGAATAGTCGCACTCCAATCCTTAAGATCGTATAATCGAGAATGATCATTGCAGCGAGTACTATAAGCAGTGTGTTAACCCCGAGAAGTACAACGCCAGTTGTCTGACCGAAAAGTAAGGCAATAATTGGGATAACCAATAATCCGCTTACCTGCTGGGCCTCTCTGGTCCCGCTGACTCGAGTGGAAACAATTACGGTCATACCTGTCGCCGCGATCGCGAACGCAGGAGCTATCCCAAAAAGAATCAAAATCCAGAGAAAATTAGGCAGTATAGCATAACCGAACATCGGATAGTCGAGATAATCAGTCACCCCCGCGTAAATTGCAAAAGAGATTATCGTAACGAGCATCGCCGGCACGAAGGAAACGAGCGTCTTCCCAAGCAAAAGTTCCATATCACTCAAAGGAGAAGCCAGTAGTGCCTCGACAGTCTTGCGCTCTTTTTCTCCGGCGAAACTGTCAGAGGAAATTATCGATGACACTATCAGCGGGACTAGCATTGTAAAGGGGGCAAAAAATACCGCGGACATCGAATAAACAAAGGCTTGCTTAGCTGTCATCCCCAGTGTGAGACTCGATAGCTCGAATGGAAGCGTCAGCGTCGAAGAAAGAGGGGTGTTGCCGGATCCATTTCCGGAGAGCAAGAGAACAGGAATTTGAACCGCAATTACGGGCAGCGCGACAACCATCAAGATAGGCAGGACGAATATTGGAACAAGAAGTTGCTTGCTCTGTTTTATCTCCAACCAGTCTTTTTGGAATACAAGCATCGCATTTCTGAAATTCAACTTACTTTTTTCTCACCCGCGACAATGTGAAGATAGAGATCCTCGAGAGTGGGCTTTGATTGAACGACACCCGTAATTCTGGCGCCCGTTGAAACGAGAGTATTGACAGCCTTTGAAGTCAGGTTGTCAATCTCTTCATCAGAATACTTTTCTTCAAAGCAAAGTTCGATCGTCCGCCTATCTACATTCTTGCTAACTGACTTTGCGCCGACTATCAATTTCGCGAGGCGCTCTTCTGATACTTCGGTTGAGTCGATCAATGTTATCGTCACCCGACCTCCCTCCCAGCCTGTTCGTTCGCCTTTCATTTTCTCCGATACCTCGCTTTCGGAGCCGATTGCGAGAACCCTGCCATGGTTGATGAAGGCGATGCGGTCGCATAATCGTGAGGCGTCATCCAAATTGTGGGTCGACAGCAATACCGTGTGGTCTCCACTTTTTGCCGTATCCGAGATCTGAGCCCGGATAGTTTTCGCCGACTCGGCGTCGAGAGATGCCGTCGGTTCATCCAAGAGCAAGATCGAGGGACGGTGTACAAGAGCACGTGCGATCGCGAGTTTCTGTTTCATTCCTTTTGAGAAAGCGACGGCTCGCTCGGATCGCCTGTCCTCCAGATCAAATTCTTCGAGAAGGGATGTTACTCGGTCTTGAATCCCTTGTTCTGGAACACCATATGCCCGTGCGAAAAAAATGAGATTTTGCTCTGCTGTGAGACGCTCGTAAATGTTTGGGCTCTCAGTTAAAAGTCCGATTTCTTTGCTAATATCAACCCGGTTTTTGGAATCTCTTACACTTTTTCCATTTACGAGGACGTCCCCGTCAGATGGCGCAAGTAAGCAAGAAATTATTCTCATGGTGGTAGTTTTTCCAGCACCATTAGGACCGAGAAGCCCGAAGACTTCACCTCGGCCTACGTTTAGGGTTACACCCTCGATCGCTCTAAATGATGAGAAAGACTTGCCAAGATTCTTGAGCTCAATTGCAGGGACAAAGTCTGATCTCGATTGCAGAGGCAAGAAACAAATCTCACCCGATTTCCTCTATCAGCTTTGGAATCTGCCGAAGGCTATCGATCTCCCGAACAACTCGATTCTGCGGTATTTTGAAATCCGCCGGAATATGTTCTCCAGGATTCATGTACTGGGCATACTTTTGCCAGAGACCGGTGTAATGGGCAGCATGCATTCCATAGGACACCGCTCCGACCACATCTGCCTTGAATAGGTCACCAACGTGAATCGTTTCATGCGGCTGAACAGAGAGCTGCGTCATTGAGTGGTGAAAGATTTCTCTCGCCGGTTTTAGATACCCAACCTCACAGGAAATTGTGAGAGCATCAAAGTATTTTCCAATGCCGTACGAGTTCAGCATGCGACGATATGTACGGGAGGATCTTGCAGCATTTGAGATGAGGCCGATTTTCAAACCACGCTTTTTGATATCTCGAAGTACCGGTCCGGCTTCCGGGTTGAAGTGAGGATATTTCTTGAAATAACCTGCATCGGATAGAATTCTTCCAGCTTGGGCCTCGAGTTCTCGTGTCTCGCCCGGAGGAAATTTGATTCCGAGCAGTTCGAAGATCATTCTCCCTCGATCCTCGGGCGACACGTCGCGACCGCTGTCGTAGGTCTCGTTCACTTTCACTCCGAGCTGCTCCATGGCTAGCCTTATGGAATTGAAATCAAACCGCCGGTAGCTTCTTCCTTTGGAACCCACCCGGTTCACAAAACGATGTATGTTGAGAACTCGTCTGAGCCGCCTATACTCCTCAAGTTCTTTTGAATCCCAGATCAGAGTGAGCCAGAGATCAAAAGTTACAGCTCGGATCATCCGGTCCCCGGCCCGAAGTCCGGAGTAAGATGATATCAACTTCTCGATTAGCTAGCACTAGAAGTCAGAGTAAGAGAAGGTTCAGTCCTTCTCTCTACTGAAGTCTCAAATGCTAGAGTTCGAGTCGGTGCTTGTAACGGTTGAATCCGGAATATCGGGCAAGGTCGAGGCCATCTTTGTCTCAGCGACTACAGAGGCTTCTGCAAGTATCCTTTCAGCTTCCTCGCCGTTCGATTCGAAATTCATTGAAAGTCCTGGAACACCGCCAACATCGAGCATTATGCCCTGAAGGCCGGTCGAAATCTCAGACAAAGTATCATTTGCAGATGGCATAACATTCTGGAGACTCGTCCTTACGGTTCGAACAACTTGACCAACTGGAGCTATGACGTTCGCTAGATCGCCAAAATCAGTTATGGTCTTGAGACGCATCTGGACCTGTTCGAGACACAGGCGTGAGCTCTGAACGAGCTTCATCGCCTTTCTGTGCTCGGACAGTTCATTAGCGTAAGCTTGAGCCATAGTGGTATCGTGCTTTTGGAAAGCGATGGTTGTCTTGTTGAAGAGGACCTTTTCCTTCTCGGTCATCTTGGTAATGGTCTTGTCAATTTTCGATATCTGAGAGGTCAGCGATCGGTCAGTATCGACCAACTTTTTCCTAAGATCACCTTGAGGATTCATCGCGTCTTTGATCAATTTCGGAACGGTTTCCTTATCCCGGTTTACCTGCCATCTTTCTGTAAATTCTGTCAAAAATTTGTCCCTCTATTTTTCCCCAAACAACAAAGAATCAGTAATTCGCTGGGAATCCGTTTCGCGGAAATGGTTATACTTCGGCAGGTTAAGGCAGTTAGATCTTTACGTTAATTCTAGCTGACAACCTATCAAACCGATCTATTCCTGCACAATCAAGCCAGAACTTTTGATCGATTCACTGCATTGAGATCTATCATTGCAAAGTTAGAACTTGTCTCATCTCGAACAACAATGTGAGTAGATTATAAAAGACGGTTGTTAAACTGGTGAGGCGAAGGCGCCATGATAAATGATGATGCAGAGGAAACAAGGGTGCCAACCTCGAAGAAGAATTTGGGAATAGGCCGGACAAAGCGATCGGGTTTTGAAATAATGAGAGACATCATCCTGATTGCAAAAAACCCGATAGGTTACTCTACGGCTTGGCGTCTAAGCAATCAGGAGTACCCGCGATGGCTGGGATTCTTGAATCAATTGTTCGAGCTGGGCCTCTTGGAAAAAGTTGAATATGACGGAAAGAACAATGGTCTCCACGCTACTCTAAAAGGACTCGAATTCGTGGACGCGCTAAATCGCGCACTTAGCTATCTCGGACCGAGTGAAGTCTAGCAAAATCAGTCGTCATGGGGCTTCGTCGGCGGGGGTGGGTCAGGTAATTGACTCACTAATGTTGAATTATCCGCTTCTGGTCGTTTTGATTTTCTTGATCTAGACAACGGCCCAAAAAGGCTAGGAACAATTGCGGTCGCGTTGATTATGCCGAGCCAAAAATAAGTGGATTTCAAGCTCTGAACGAAGAGTTCCCTTCCTGAAGCTGAAATTGTTGCTGTATTTGACGCAATTAAGGAACTAACCGTTTGGTAGGGAAGTGTAAACGACATCAAGACTATAGCTAAATTCAAACTTACTACGTAACCTACGCTCCATAATGTAGTTCTGAAGGCAGAGGCAATCCCTCTTCTGTTTGCCGGCACGTTTCCCATGACTGAGCTCATGTTGGGAGATGCGAATATTCCTACACCTGCACCGAAGATTATCATGTAAATTACCGCCAGAATGTAGGAAGAGCTTGTGTTGAGAGTTGAAAAAAGAAAAAGGGCCGTACATTGAATTACGAGCCCCCCTACCGTAAATGGTGTTTGGCCTCGTCTGTCGGATAGTCTACCACTCAGAGGACCGGTGGCAAGGAACGCAAACTCAAATGGAAGAATCAGAATCCCTGCTTGGAGCGGAGTCATTCCGATCCCGATCTGAAAATACAGGGAGATTATGAGCAACAGTGCTCCCCAAGCGGTTGCGTTTATCATTACTGCAATAGAGCCGCCGGTAAACTCTGGGATTTTCAGCAACGAGAGATCTAAGAGAGGATGATCTGTTTTAGTTTCCTGATAGGCAAAGAGAACCAAGGCTGCAAAACTGATCAGAAAGAAAAGCGTAACAACGTAAATGCTCGACGTGCCATATGCTGCAAATGTTAGGGCAAGTAGCAAGCCGGTTATTGAAATCGTTATCAGTCCGAAACCCATCCAATCCATTGGTGCTGCAATGTCCAATGGAGCGATCTCCTTCAACTTTCCGCGAGACCAAAGTGTGCCGAAAATCCCAATGGGGACATTTATGAGAAATAGAAATCTCCAATCCAAAAAAGAAAGTATGACACCGCTAATTGTTAGCCCAGCCATCGAGCCGGCTCTGAAGGCTATCTGATTTAGCCCTACGGCAAATCCTAGCTCGTTTCTAGGAGTTGCGTCAACTATCAGTGTAGCGCTTACCGTTGTAAGAAACGCGGAACCAAATCCTTGGACCCCACGAAAAAAAATCACCTGGTCAGAGGATTGTGCTAAGCCTGTAAGAAGAGAGCCAACCGTAAAAATCGTAAACCCGATATTATAAATTCGGACACGACCTATGATGTCTGCAGTTCGTCCGATGAACAAAACTGCGATGGTGGCACCGAAAACGTACGCTTGAGTGAACCAGATTGCCTGTTCAGCGTCAGCGTTCAGCGCCCGAGCAACTTCTGGCAATCCTACGATGACTATTCTCGAATCAATCCCGGACATTACGATTCCGACGGTCGTTACGAGTAAGACTGTCCACTTGTACTGCAATTTTTCTTGCGTTGCAACCTCTTACATTCGATACGTTTGTTAGCCTTCAGAGGATCCAATGTACTTTATTTGACAGCTCAAATCATCTTGTTCGGATACTGGCGTGGCTTTTTCTTTATTGAATTGCCAAGCTCAAGATCTTCATAAGTGGAGAGGACTTTCCGTTGACTCTTTCGCTTTAAGAATGGAAAGTTAAAGGTTTAAACATTTTTTTGACCAGAAACGAAAGTACAAAGAAGAAAAAGACTCAGTACTCTAATTTCATCGCCGTCTGGTCGAGTCAGACAACAGCTGCTATCCTGATTTTTACTATTCCGGCTCTTGCACCTATTCTTGTGACGAAGATCGCTCTAACTGCCACACAAGTTGGAGAGCTCACCGGGATCATGTATGTTGGAATTTCAGGACTTTCGATTTTCATGAGTATCATCTCTGATTCTCTGGGTGTGAAAAGAGTTCTGATCGCAGGTCATCTGATCGAGGCAGTTTCAATCATCAGCGCTTCATATGCAAAGGATTTTTCCGGGCTGGCGATCTCCATTTTTGCCGTTGGGATAGGGTACAGTTCAATCACGCCTGTTACCAGTAAAGCAATCATGAACTGGTTTTCAAAAGAGCACAGGAGCTCAGTTATGGGACTCAAGCAAACAGGTACAACGGTCGGGGGCACCATCGCAGGCGCTGTTCTGCCAGTGATAGGCGTCGCTTACGGGTCCGAAGCTGCGTTTGTTTCTGCCGGTATTCTCACGTTGTCAGGGATTGCGTTTGTTCTTGTGTACCAAGAATCGCCTCAGGTACGGACCGCACCAAAGGTGACGACCGACTTTGTTATGCGAGGATTGACTCTTTCTTTGAAGAATAAAGATCTTCTTTGGCTAGGAGGAGTGGGTTTCTTTTATGCAGCTGTTCAATCCATTGTCGTGACATACATCGCTCTTTTCACTCACACCGTCCTCGGATTCAATCCAGTTACTGCGGGGATTTTTCTCTCCCTGCTTAATTTTTCGGGAACAATCGCAAGGCCTGTTTATGGAGAGATCAGCGATCGCATTTTCCGAGGAAGCAGAATAAAAGATCTATTTTTGATTGCTTTGACTTCCTTCACTATGCTCCTGCTACTTTCCGCGATTCCAGTCAATAGCAGCTTCTGGCAGGTTGTGCCGATAATTGCCTTTCTTGGTTTCGGAGCTCTGGGCTGGAATGGAGTATTCTTGACCCTTGCCGGTGAATATTCCAGAGACGGCTACGAAGGTGTCGGAACTTCCGTTGCTTTTTCCGTGGCCATGACCGGACAGATAGTCGGGGCTCCATTATTCGGTCTTATCGTCGAGAGCACTTCGAGCTACACTTTGGGCTGGCAAGTCTTTGCTTTTGCCCTTCTTATAGCCGGCTCAATATTCGCGATTTCGAGGAGAAACCACGACCCGGGCAAAGCATCTCGGTGATTAGGATTTCGTCTCGTAGTGACATTTATTGCCCCGTCGATATTTCTTCTGTGACCATGACATCGGCTTGCATGCTGATTAGAACTGAGAAAGGGAAATATCAAGAAGTCGTGGATAGACTGAAGCAGGTTTCATCTGTGAAAAGCGCGTTTCCCGTTTTGGGGCGTTACGACATCGCGGCAGACATCGAAGTGGAAAATGCAACAGAGCTTGGAAAGGCGATCATGAAAGTAAACAAGTTGGCAGGAATCGTTTTTACCGAAACGATGCCAGAAATAGAGGAATAGAGAAAATGAATGCCTGCATTCTTGTCAAGACCACACCCATTCAGACTAGCGATGTTTTACAAGCAGTTCAGAAGTTAGGCGGAGTTCGGAAAGCCTTCGTCGCTTACGGGAGATACGACCTCGTGGCCTTCGCTTCGATTCAGGACTACGCCGGAATAACCAAACTTACTGCTCAAGTCAATTCGCTTCCAGGAGTGCGAAGTACTGAAACTCTCGTGGAAGCATAACAAGCGGTTACGAAGCCGTTAGTGACTTCGAGGACAGCGACTCGCTGGTAAGACTTTCGCATATCTTCCAGAGGCGTTTAGCCGTCGCTTCGTCATAACTGATCGGATTGGCCATTTTCTCGCTTCTACCTCCGAAGTATTTTCCGGTTACGTTTTCAACGTCCGGTGAAGTGGCGAGGTAGATTGAAGTCTGCGCGCCCTTCTCCGGACCAGCCATAAACAGCTTCACAAATTTCGCCAAGAAGGCTAGAGCCGGATTGAGTCCGTGAGAACCCAGATCAGTCCTTATAACGCCAGGGTGAAGGAAATTAGCAGTAACACCTGTCCCTGCGAGTCGTCTCGAAAACTCGACTGTGGTCAGATTCAGTGCAAGCTTGCTCTGGCCATAGGTCTCGAACATGCTGGATCTCTTTTCGCGCTGCAAATTGTCGAAATCGATACTTGCGCCGTTTGTAGCTGCAGAGCTGACGTTGACAATTCTTGAAGGTTCAGTTGACTTTAGTTTCTCAAGAAGCAAGTTCGTCAATAAAAACGGAGCTAGGACATTTACAGCGAACATCGTTTCAATTCCATCAACAGTTAGCGTGCGTTTGTAATCACTAACTCCGGCGTTGTTCAACAATACGTCCAGTCGATCAAAACGTTCGTTGAACTGGAATACCAAGTCTCCTATCGATTTTTGCGAAGATAGGTCCGCTGGAAGATAGATTATTGTTGAATCAGTCTTCCCACTTTTTTCCTTTATTTCCGAAAATGCAGATCTGGCTTTGTCTGAATCGCGCATGACTGCGACAACCGTTGCATCCATCTTAGCCAGCCCTACAGCAGTTGCTTTTCCAATTCCGGCACTCGTTCCTGTCACGAGGCAAACCTTGTCTTTCATGCTGTAGGACATTACAATCTCTCCGATCATCGCAGGAAGATTTTAAGATTGTTTAGGAGGAAGCCCCAGAAACTTCTGTGGTTAGCTCAGCTTGTTTTTCTTCGTCGGAGCTTTTCTGTGCGACTTGTTTTGTCATCCAGAGTTCAAAAGTGTCTGGAACAGACGACATTGATCTTTGCGCGACGACTTCCTTAGGCTTTTGCTTTTCGATCCATATCTCAAACGTATCTTTGGGCAGAGCAGTTTCAGCCGGTTTTGAAACAGGATCTATAGATTCTCGCTTATTTTCAGCTTTCACTTGCTTTGCAATCCAAGCATCAAAGGTGTTTGTTGGCATTTTCAGAGGAGTCTTGGAAACGGTGCGCGCCGAGGAAGCAGCTTTTCTCGAAGATGCAGACTTTGACTTTTTCTTAGTAACTTTTGATTTCTTCAAAATGGGACAAGTACTTCTGTCCTAACAGCCTGAAGATATGCTTTGTTGTTTGGCTTTACCCTCAAGTCATATCGAGCAGAGATTGTTGAGTCGAAATGGTGCTCAGATTTCGCGAAGAAAATGTCTGAAGAAATCTTTTACAGGCAAGAGGAGAGACGGAGTTCGATCAAGATGAAAGCTGTTGCAAAGACTCGGAAGGAACCGGGGCTTCAAGTAATAGACACCGATCCAGACAAGATCAGCGAGAACGAAATCCTGCTCAGAATGAAAACAGCTTCGATTTGTGGAAGCGATCTGGGATTCTACAATTACACGCCAGCTTACCAGAAGTTCGCAAAGGTTCCAACGATCATGGGTCACGAGTTTGCTGGGGAAATAGCCGAAGTGGGAGACGCCGTCCGGGGCTATTCGGTTGGCGATCGTGTCTCCGTTGAATCTGTATTGTACTGTGGAAAATGCAAGTTTTGCCGTAGTGGGGCAACCAACATCTGTCAAAGCTTTACGGTGTTTGGAATGCACCGAAATGGTGCTTTTGCCGAATTTGTTTCGGTCGATCAGAAGTACCTCCACAAGCTTCCTGATGAAGTCTCATTTCTCGAGGCTGGCGTCGTAGAGCCACTTTCTGTCATCGTGAATGCTTTTGAAGACGTCTCAGCGCCGATACGGTCGGATAGTACAGCCTGCGTAATTGGACCGGGTCCGCTCGGCCTGTTTTCTGCAGAGGTGCTCCGAGCAAAAGGAGTACGGGACTTGCTATTGATGGGAATTGCAATTGATGAATATAGGCTGGAGCTTGCAAGGAAAAAACTCTCGTTTGATGCAATGAATACTGAATTCGAGGTATCGAATGACAAAATGAAAGGTATGACAGATGGCTATGGATTTGACACCGTGGTTGTCGCAGCGGGTGCACCCGCGGCGCTGAAATCTGCCATACCACTCGTGTCCAAGGGAGGACAGATCATTCTCATCGGAATCTTTCCAGAGGACGTTGCGTTGCCTGCGTCAGACCTTGTTCGCAGACAAATCTCTATGAGAGGTTCCTATGGATCCGCGTGGAAACATTACGAGGAAGCAATCCGGCTTTTGAAACAGAAGCTCGTTAGAGCGGATGCTATCGTCAGCCATCAATTCAATTTAGAGCAGGGCGAGGAAGCATTCCAGATGGCGAAGGCAAAGACGGGATCTAAAGTCCAGTTCAAGAACTGAATTAGACCACCTCAATCAAGCGTCCAACTTCTAGCCTTCATAGCGGTACTTCTCGACAACACTCTCGTCCAGAGTAATCCCCAATCCAGGCTTTTCAGGGATCTCGACAAGGCCCTTGGAATTGACTTCGAATTTTTCTTTCGTTAGAAACTTCTTCAAGGGAGAGTCTGACTGCGGCATCTCGCAGAGCGGCGAGTTCGGGCATGCAGCCGAAAGATGAATGCTAGCAGCGAGTCCAATATTGGTCTTGAAGCTGTGAGGAATGCAAAGTACCCCCCGGTCATTCGCAAGATCTGCCACGCGCTTTGTTTCGGTCAGTCCGCCGGCTCGGGAAACGTCCGGCTGGACGACGTCAACTTGCCCCCTGTCCATGAGGTCGATGAACATGAATCGTGAAGTCTGCTCTTCGCCGGCCGCGATCTTTATCGACGTGGAAGCTGAGAGCTTGGCGTAGCCTTCAAGATTGTCCGGGTGCAATGCCGCTTCGATGAAATAAACATCGAAAGGCTCCATCAAGCCCGCAAACTTGATCGCTCCCTTCGTGTCGAACGACATGCAGACATCAAGCGCAATTTCGATCTTATCCCCAAGTTCCTCTCGGGCAAGTTTGACGTATTCAACGGCTTTTTCGTTGTCGATGCCGATGGGTTCACACTGGAATTTTACGGCGGTGAATTTCTGCTTCAATACAAGCTTATTGCACTTTTCAATAACTTCATCGCGAGTCTTTGCAAATGGATAGATGCTCGAATATGGTCTGACAGTTCCCGAGCCGTTCCCACCGAGCAGCCTGTAAACCGGCACTTTGTAGTATTTACCGGCGAGATCCCAGAGAGCTATATCGATCCCGCTTAGAGTGTTCAATGCTAGCCCCCGTCTGCCATAAAGAATCGAACCTTGGTAGAGTTTTTCCCACAGGTATCCGATGTTCAGCGGATTTTCTCCGATGAGCAATTGTTCAAGGCCCTTCGCCCAAGAATGTGAGAGCGGTGCCTTGATCAAAGCCTTTACAACGGTCGGTGGAGCATCGACTTCTCCAATTCCGAAAATTCCGTTTTCGTCAGTTTCGATTCTTACAATGAGGTCGTCCTGGGTTCCATCAGTGACGTCACGGACTTCAGGTAATCTCAAAACTATTGGTTCGATTTTTGTAATTTTCAAATTGGACTGAGGTCAGTATGTTAGGCCGGATTCTTTTAACAATTGATTGAAGAAACATCTCGAGCTAGCAAGAACTTGGATTCATGCGATCTGGATCTAATCCAAATCTCGCGGGTAAGTCGAGATTCTTTCACAGCCTTTTTTCGTAACGACAAAGGCGTCCTCGATCCGTATGCCCCCGGTGTCTTCAGTGTAAACCCCCGGTTCGACTACGACGACGCTCCCGTCTTCAATCTGATCTTCTGAATTTGGGAGAAACCAAGGAGCTTCTTGATCGTCCAGGCCCAGAGCGTGCCCGGCGTGATGAATCAATCTCGGATAACCAGCATTGGTAATCTCCTCATTCACAGCGGCGTAGACTTCCTTTCCTTTCGTTCCCGGTTTCATTACCTCTACCGCTCGATCTAGGGCTCGCGAAAGTGTTTCCGCCACTTTCTCCTGTTTCCCGGATGGTTTCTTTCCAATCACAAACGATCTGCAAAGGTCCGACCAGTAATTGTTGTATGATGTTTGAAGGTCCAGAATGATGGTATCACCTCTCTTGAATTTGCGATCGCTTGCCACCCCGCCGACTTGGAGCGATCTTTCCCCGGAGGCATAATCGCCCATTATCAAGGCGAACGGCCCGAATTTCTCGAAGGATTTGAAATTAACCCTTCGGTAGACATCGAGTTCTGTTTTTCCGACTTTAGCATTCTTTTGGGCAATCTTGTAAGCAAAATCGACCATACTCGTAGCTGACTTTAGATTCTCAATCTCGTCTGCACCCTTTGATTTCCGCATTGAAAGGAGACTCTTCGAAATGTCAACGGTTTCCGGAGCTCCATCTCCATTTGTGATAACTGCTCTAAATATTTCGGGAAGGTTCCATTCTTCGATACCTAGGCGTCGGAGGCCTGAGCGTTGTTTTTTGATCCACTTTTGAAAGTCGGTCGCAATTACGTCCGCATAAGCGATCATCCTTTCGTTTAGATCATAGTCGACGTAGGTCGAGATTTCACCGTCAAAAACTAGTTCAAGCGAATTCTTTCCAGCGGGCCCTTCTACCCATGGGTTTGAGATCTCTCCCTGGCCTAAGAAGATAGAGGATTCGGCAGTCTCGTTGATTGAAAGAAAGGATGTCGTTCGAGGTCCCTTCATCAATGTCAGGTACATGTTAAGGTTCGAAGGGAACCCCGTAAAATAGAAGATGTGCTTCGGGTTTGATATGAGCGCGAGGTCGACGTTCTTTTCTTTCAGCTGACTAGCAAATAATTCACGCCTTTCTTTCGGAGTATCCTTTCCTCTTTTTGGCAATACATTCTTCCGACAATTGGCAGATGCATGATAAGTATTTTCGTAGACCGAAAGATCAAGGCGATTCTCGGTCGCTTGTCAAAAATGGATCTCTGTCTATATTTCGCGTTTACGAAGTTCAGCCCGGATCCTTGCCTCTAATCCGGCTGTCGTTAGACCATAGTGCTGGTAGAGGTGATATGGAGCACCGATAATGGCATACTCGTTGGGTGGGAAGCCTATTCGGACAAGCCGCACCCCGCTCAACTGAGAATCTACAATTTCATCCGCGACGGCTGTTGCGACGCCACTTCGCGTGTTATGGTCTTCAGCGACAAAGGCAAGAGGAGTTTTGTCAAGTATTGACAAAAGTGATTTCCTATCAATCGGAAGTACTGTGTGTAGATCGGCAACTGCAATATCGATCCCATCCTGAGCCAGTTTCTTCGCTGCTTCGAGCGCTGGATGGACCATCATTCCGTTAGCAAAAATCACCGCGTCCTTGCCTTCTCGGAGGAGCTGGATCTTGTCGAATTGCCAGGCATCTCCAGGATGATAGACATCAGGATCGTCGCCTCCACCGAGCCGGAAGTAAATCGGTCCTTCCAGATCCACAGTCTGGCGAATTGCATGTTCAAGACTATACGAATCGGCCGGGCAAATAATTTTCATGTTCGCCATTGATCTCATAATTCCAATGTCCTCGGTCGCGTGATGGCTCGTTCCGTAATAGCCAAGCGAAATACCTGCGTGGTGTGAAAGCAACCTAACAGGCATGTTCGGATACGCAAGATCGGTCCTGATTTGTTCACAGCAAAGTATTCCCAGGAAAGAAGCGAATGTCCCAATGTACGGAATGTATCCAACGGAAGCAAGCCCTGCTGACGCACTGACCATATTGTGCTCAGCAATTCCCATGTTGAAGTATCTCTCTGGGTGTTTCTCCGCAAACTCGATAGTCCTGTTGGCGTGTCCAAGGTCGGCATTCATGATCACGATCCTGTCATCTTTGTCGGCAATGTCTGCTAAAACCTGACCCGCTACAAAAGATCGCGTTTGACTAGAAAGAGTTCCCAGGTGCCAGGAATCCTTGTCCTGGAATTTAATGTCAGTAACTGAAGTCAATTCGAAGAATTCAGCTCCGCAATTGCAGCTGCCGCATCTGCACCAGTGAGATGCCCGAGATGCCAAACCCGAGAATTCTCCATGTAGGGCAATCCCTTTCCCTTGATAGTTTTTGCTATAACCAGTTGAGGCCGATCAGTGCCTGCTGGAATCGAATCAAAAGTCCGTATGAGCTCGGGAATAGAATTACCATCGCAATTGTGAACCTGCCAACCAAATGATTTCCATTTGTCTGCCAGCGGCTCGATACCCATGACCTCCTCGGTCAGTCCATCGAATTGCATCTCGTTTCGGTCAATAATACCAATGACGTTTCCAAGACGGTACTGCTTTGCAGACTGAGCCGCCTCCCAAATCTGACCTTCATTCAGTTCACCGTCGCCCATCAGAACGAAAACCCTTCCAGGGGAATTCTTTAGTCTCAAGCCCAAAGCCATACCGATTCCTACTGAAAGCCCGTGTCCCAGTGAGCCAGAGCTAAAATCAATTCCAGGAACTTTTCTCATATCTGGATGATCACCTAGCGGCGATCCGATTCGAGCATAATTGTCAAGCCATTCTTTCGGAAAATATCCTAGATCTGCAAGTATCGGGTAGACTCCTACGGCAACATGTCCTTTCGAAAGAATCAATCTGTCGCGATCCGGCCAATTTGGATCTTTGGAGATTCTCATCGTATGGTAGTATAGAGTCGCGAGAACTTCTGCTGCTGAGAAAACCGAAGTATAATGTCCGCTCTTTGCAATCTGAATTAATCGGATCGTTTCGGTTCTAACAAAACGAGCCCTATCGCTCAGCTGGTCTAAAGTTGTTGTTTGCAAGACAAACCCCGGCACTCCGGGAATCTCGCAAGTCCTAATTAAGATTATACGAAAAAAGAGCCCTAGCCTGCCGTCGGCTAGGAACTGTCCGGCGTCCTAGACACGAATGGTATCTTCGGCCTTGCGTAAGCTCCCCTTTTCTTCGTTGAAGATTTGGATTGCTTCCCTAGTTGTCACGTTTTCATGAACTATTGCCCTAATTGCCTTTATCATACCGACAGGATTGTCATTTTGCCAAATGTTTCTCCCCATATCGACACCAACGGCACCCTCTCTTACCGCATTGCAAGCTAGCTCGAAAACATCTGTCTCGCTATTGAGTTTCGGACCGCCTGCGACGACCACGGGAACAGGACATCCATTCACGACTTTCGAAAAATCCTCGCAGTAGTAAGTTTTGACGACCTGTACTCCGATCTCAGCTGCGATCCGGCAAGCGAGACTTAGATAGCGAGCGTCCCTTTTTTCAAGCTCTTTTCCTACCGCGGTTATCGCCATCACTGGCATCCCGTAATCCTCACCCTCATCAACCAGTTTTGATAGATTCAGAAGAGTCTGTTTCTCATGAGAAGTTCCGACAAAAATCGAAAGTGCAACCGCGCAGACGTTTAGGCGCACGGCCTCACGCATTGATGTAGTAATTCCTTCGTCGCTCAGGTCTTCACGCAAGATGCTTGTCCCTCCGGACACGCGGAGTAGGATGGGCGTGTCCCATTTCGGGTCAATTGAAGTTCGAAGTACACCCCGAGTAACTGCTACCGTATCTGCGTAGGGCAAAAGCGGTTCGATAGTCTTTCTAGGATTTTCAAGCCGGGACGTCGGTCCCATAAAGTAACCGTGATCACAAGCTAGCATTACGGAGCGACCGGTCGCTGGTTTTATCATTCTGGAAAGTCTATTCTTCATTCCCCAATCCAATTTTCAGATTCCGACCCGAAGGGAAAGTTCCTCTCCAGTATTAATCACACTTGCTAAGAATACCGTGGAAGAACACGGATATTCCGCGAAGGATCTAAATCTTAATACAGAAAGCCATGGATGTTGAAACTCTAACTGAGATGAGCAAAACTCCGGTCCCGGCAGGGATGAAAATAACCCAGGTTGCAGTTGTAGTGAAAGATCTTAAATCAACGATGGAAGCGTATCACAAGACTCTTGGTTGGGGACCTTGGAGCGTGTATGAGCACAAACCTCCATCTTTACATCATACGACCGTTCACGGAAAGGATGTTCATTACTCGATGCTTGGTGCAGAGGTTCACTGCGATCCGATTGATTTTGAGATCCTTGAACCTCTAGAGGGTCCGAGCATTTACAAGGAGTTTCTGGCAGCGCATGGAGAAGGACTTCATCATGTCTCTGTTGTTAGTCCGAGGGAAGATGTCCATGCAGCTCTCAATGATTTCGAAAAACAGGGAATCGAAGTTGCAATGAGCGGAAGGCTCGGAGAAAATATTGAATTCTATTACATGGATACTCAACCTATGCTAAAGATGGTCGCCGAGACGGTCAGCGGACATGCAATATCGATGAAACCGAGCTGGACGTATCCCTGAATCACTGGAATGCCCTAAATTCTTACTGTAACATTCCGACTTTTCGATGTACTAAACTCCAGCCGCTTCCCACATCGGTTTGAGCAGGCCGTCATCAACCAATTTCAGGTTATCATTGTAGACTTTGAGCCATTTTTCGTAAAGGTTTCCGTACTCCTCGTGGACTTTGGTTTTGGGTTCGAAGATTCTTTCATCCTTCATTAATGACGCTGACGCAGCTTCAATGCTTTTGTAAAATCCCGCGCCCACGCCTGCGCAGATTGCCGTGCCGAGAGAAGTCGATTCTTTGATAACAGGTACCTTCACCGGGACGCCAATTATGTCACAAATTATTTGCGGCCATAGAAATCCCTTGGAGCCTCCACCGGCAAATGTGATCTGCTTCGGTTTTGATTTTGTTATCGACTCGATTATCTTCAGGTGTCCCATTGAGACGTAGCCCGCCGCCTCTTCTATTGCCCTGATAGATTCTTTCTTCCCCGAGGTCTCAGGACTTCCAATATCGTATTGAAGAAACCCTGGCGATGCATGCCGCCATCTCTTTGAATTCATCAGATTCGAGAATATTCCGAAAACGCCGTTTGACCCGGGTGGAACAAGGCTTGCTTCGTTTTCCATCAGTTCATATACATCAACTCCTAGTTTTTTTGCTTCTTCTTTTTCGCTCTGGCAGAAAGCATCCCTAAACCACCGCATTGAGAGGCCGCAGTAAAATCCGATGCCTTCGAGCATCCACTGACCCTCAATGGTACCGCAGACCGTTCGGAGTCTTATTTCGGGATCAATTATCGGCTGGTCAAGAAGTATTGTATGTTGCCAAAAAGTTCCTCCCAGAATTGCGACCTCGCCAGGCTTTGAGATGCCAATACCGGTTAGACCGAGCTGGGTATCGGCGCCACCCACGACTACCGAAGTTCCTTCAAGAAGGTGCAAGTCTGCTGAAGCTTTCTTTGTAATACTTCCGACCACGGTTCCAGATGGCATGATGGGTGGAAATATCTCCTGTTTGAGACCTACCAGTTCGATTATTTCCGGAGACCAGGTTCGCCTTTTTAGATCGAACATTCCTGAGCTAGAACCAATCGACGGATCTGTAAAAAATTCACCCGAGAGCTTGTAAACGATCCAGTCGGCGAGCATCCCCATCTTCGCTATCTTCCGGAATACTTCGGGCTCGTGCTTTCTTATCCACAGAAACCTCGCTGGTGAAGTTATCGAAACCCAGTCACCTGAAACAAAGTAGATCTTTTCCGCATTGCCGCTCTTTACAAGCGAAGCTGATTCGTCGCGAGCTCTAGAATCCACGTTAGGGCACGCCCATATTTCGCGACCGCTTTCGTCGTAAAGTACCATCCCCTCCCGCATACTTGTGGCGCTTACCGCTTTGATCCGGGAGCTTTCAATTCCAGCTTTTTCAATTGAATTTCGTATGCAGAGGCAGATCAACTTCCAGTTTGTTTCAGTGTCGAAGACCTGCGACATCGGGTAGCCTTCGAGCGGTTTATGTGACCATTCATGCTGTGAAATCGAAATCTGATTACCTTCTCGATCAAAAATCACCGCGCGACAGCTGCCGGTTCCGGCGTCAATCGCCATAACAAACTGGTTGGTTGAATCTTCTGAAGACAAGGGACCGTGATTCTCTTTGAATTTCTGTCGGGGATCACT
The DNA here is from genome assembly GCA_013288145.1 of Nitrososphaerota archaeon. The sequence continues at coordinate 57,556 of JABDCJ010000005.1, forward strand.
TCAAGACTTCGGGATTTATCACAGTCTCAAGCGGCAAACCAGAGAGGTACCTTCTTAGCTGGGCGGCCACAATCTCTGCTCCCTTTGTTGTTGTTTCGTACGTGGCGCCACCAATATGGGGAGTGACTATCACATTTTCAAATCTCAAAAGCGGGTTTGTCGGACGATCTGGATCGTACTTGAGTACGTCCATACCGGCGCCGGCGATCATACCTTTGTTTAATGCGTCATAAAGCGCCACTTCGTCAACCATGCTCGGTCTGGCCGTGTTGAGAAAGTATGTACTTTTTTTCATCTGCGAAAACTGTTTCTCGCCGAGGAGGTTTTCATTTTCTTTTGATTCTCTAGCGTGAAGCGAGACGTAATCTGATTCCGAAAGAAGAGTCTGAAAATCGGTGACACTGACGCCTGGCCTTTCAATTTTTGATTTATCCACGTACGGGTCGTAAACGAGAACCTTCATTCCGAATCCTAGAGCGCGTGTTGCAACCTTGGATCCGACTCGCCCGTACCCGATCAGTCCAATTACTTTACCTCCGAGCTCATGTCCGAAAAACTGGTTACCCTCGTAGTTGTCCGCGCCTACGACCTTTGTCGTCTTTACGTGGTCGAGAGCGCGAACCAGATTTCTCGAAAGCATGATCATTAGAGCAATCGCAAGGTCAGCGACAGCGCCAGCATTTTTTCCTGGCGCGGTAACCACGGGAATATTCCTCTTAGTGGCCGCCAGAACATCCACATTTACAGGCCCTCCGCGGGCGCAGCAGACAAGCTTCAAATTTTCAGATGCGTCCAACACAGCATCAGTTACAGGAGCTCCATGAACGACTAGGCACTCGAGATCGTCCAACTCGCTGATTAGTTGAGACGGCGATCCGAGGTACTCCCAGATTCTTTTTTCCGAGTCTGACTCCGGTTTGAACGAATCATTTTCATTCATATTGACATAGCGGACATTTTCGCTCTTTGCGATTTCGGAAAACGCCCTTCGGAAATCCTCAACCGTAACGAAAGAGTCTCCAGCAACAAGGATCTTCATCGCATCCCCCGACCGCCGCTGACCGTAAGAATTTCGCCGGTAATGAAATCAGCTTCATCCGACGCAAGAAAGACACACGCGTTGGCAATATCTTCAGGGGTCCCGCGGCGCTTCAGAAAAGCTTCCTCGGCGATCCGCTTTAGCTGGGATTCTTCCAATTGTAGCATGTCCGTGTCTATTGCGCCGGGTGCCACGGTATTAACCCTGATCTGGGGACCAAAGTTAACGGCAAGAGATCTCGTCATCCCGATCACAGCAGCTTTTGACGCAACATAATCCGGAAAAGTAAGGCTGGAAGGATGAGCTAGTCCCGAGATTGAAGATATGTTAATGATCGATCCTTTGCCCTGCTTCAACATCAGCGGAACCACCTCCTGACAGCAGAAAAACGGCCCTTTGACGTTGACCGTCATAAGGTAATCGTACTCTTCTTCTGTCAAACTGACAAAATTCTTGCGCGTAATCATGCCAGCATTGTTGACAAGAATGTCGATCCGGCCGAATTCATCCAGTGCGGCTTGAACCATCGACTTGATCTCTTGAACGCTGGAAACGTCTGCTTTGAATGCAAACGCCTTGCCGCTTCCTAAATCGTTCAACGACTTGACGAGCTCCTCTGCCTTGCTTCCCGAGCTGTTGTAGTTGACAAGTACGTCCGCTCCATTTTCAACAAACTTTCTCGCGATTCCAGCGCCGATCCCCTTGCCAGCTCCTGTAACTATTGCCTTCTTTCCCGCCAATCGTCCGTGCATCAATTCATTTTCCAAACTTTGGCTCTGACTCCTTCAAAATTTTCGAGATTGAGAATAGAATATTATGTCTTATCGCAGGCGAAAATTCCGAAACGTCTCACTGATGCATTCCTCTACCACCGGTAACAAGCATTAATTCACCGGTGATGAAGCCCGCCATGTCAGATGCGAGAAATACTGCTGCGTCAGCGACATCTTTCGGATCTCCGAGCCGCTTCAACGGAGTCTCATTTTTGAGAGCATCATTAGCTGCCGAGTTTCTAAAAGAGGTCATCTCCGTAACTATCGCTCCCGGACAGATCGCATTAACTGTAATTGCGGGACCCAATCGCAATGCCAGAGCTTTTGTGAGGCCGTTAATTCCGGCTTTGGATGCAACGTAGTCCGGAAACTTCATCGCCGAGGGGTGGTACATTGCAGAGTTTGAGGAGATGTTGATGATCCTCCCTTCGTTCAGCTTCAGCATCAGGGGCGCTACTTCCCTGCTGCAAAGAAAAGTCCCCTTTAGATTAATGTCAATGGTCTGATTCCACATTTCTTCGGTCGTTTCAAAAAAATCAACGGGGAAGTGCACACCAGCATTGTTCACGAGTATATCGATTCTTCCAAATTCTCGAACCACGGTCCGAACCATTTCTTCAACTTCGCTCTTCTTAGAAATGTCAGCCCTAACTGTGATACCATTAGCTCCGGCCGCCCGCACTTCTTGCAGTGTTGTTTCCGCTTCTTTCTCTGATCTGTTATAATTAATGGCGACGCTTGCTCCTTCCTCGGCAAATTGCCTTGCGATAGCCCGTCCAATACCTCGACTGGCTCCCGTGACGAGAGCCACCTTATTTTCTAGCATCAATCGACGCTGCAAACCAGGTAATTCACTTTGCAATTGTAATTAACGAGGCCCATATAGAAGCTTCACATCCGGGTACATTCAATGCAAATTTGTTGAGATTTCGGTTCGGAAGCAGAATTCGAGTTTCATCCTAAGCTTCAGAAAGACCCAATCGTTTTTGTATTAGCCTTAAAACCTACCCCCCTAGCGCAACCCCACGCGCGTGCGTGGAATTGTAATTTGATGGAACCATTAGATCCCTGTTAACTAGCTCTGCCGGAAGGGGTGGTGGATCCAATTTGTATATCATAGTGATTTTATAGTTGCCTTAAAACCGAGGCCCCTATAATCAATCCAACCGGGAGAGTGCGAAAGTAATCTCGCTTAATTGGATCAATTGGGGGGTTTCATTTGCTTTATTATTCCATTTTCGGCGCGATCGCAAGGGGACACACTTTTCTGTACAGCAGAGCTTGAAGCGAGCTCTGTTTATCGTGAATATTGCCTTGATCCGAGAGACATTTGATAGATCCATCGAGAGATTTTCAGTACAATGACCCGATCGGATAATCGCTAGATTCTCTTGAACCTGCCATATAGTCGCTTTTCAAAGACCATCTAACTTCTCAGGTGCAGCTCATCCATCATTTTCGCAGTCTCGGCATAGGCTTCGTTAACCCACTCCCTGATCTTTCGCGGGTCTTCGGGCCACTGCAGCTCTATGCTGACGGGGCAATTTACTCCGATTTCTTTCAGAGCCGCAAGATACTCTTTCAGCGGAACAATTCCTCTGCCAGGTGGTAAATCTCCGTGCACCTTTCCATTGCAGTCTGAAAAGTGAATGTTGATAACTTTCCCGCGAAGTTTCTTCAGCGATTCGGGTGGATCTCCCTTCAAGTAAAGGTGCGAAACATCGGCGTTCGCCTTCACCGAAGGATGATTTGTATCCTGGATGAATTTTGCCATGTTGTCGACCGAGTCAAGAAGATAGTACACGTATGGCACGTACTCAAGTGCGATTTCAATTCCTAGGCTCTTTGAATAATCTGCGATCTCGCGGACTCCCTCGACGGCCCAGTTCCACTGCAGTTCGGGCTTGAACTCTCTTTTTTCGTAAGAATAATTCCCGAGAACTAGGACCATCGTGGGCGAATCAAAATCGTATCCGTTTTCTAGCTGTTCCTTGACGTAATCCACCGTTGCCTTTCTCATTTCCGGAACAAAATCAGTCAGTCCGTTCGCAGCAACTATGAACGACGAGCAAGGCATTCCAATTTCTTTGAGCATTTCTCTCTGCTCTTTTCTCACCTGAATTGGTGTGTTCAAAGGAAAAATGTCGTAAGAATCAAACCCCATTTCCTTTGCGACTCTGATTCCTTCAACCGGATCTACTTGCGAGCTCCACCAGCAGTTCTCGATGAGGCCTAGCTTCATTGATGAATCTCGCCTGTGCAAGTAAGATGAGTTTTTCTCTACTCTCAAGAGTGGAATAATGGAGAAACTCATCAAATAGTTGTGGAATTTTTCAATAAATCAATCGGGTAACTCTGGCAAAATCGACAAGATTCCTGTAATGAAATTGGATAAGATTTCAGTGGTCTTTTAAGGAAGAAATAGGCCTATCTCGGTGGCGCGCTATTTTTTGGATCTTTTAGGAAATACTTCGCCAAATTCGGAGGTAGATTAGGCGGGGCAATTGAAAAAAAGAAACATTCTGCCAACTCTTAAATAATCGCGCCTAGTGCGGGCTCGATAAGATGGCTGCGCCAAGAACTGTTTTCCTACGAGAAGCCACCGGGCTGGTTAGATCTTTTCGCTGGTATGATGCTCTGATTCTTAGTCTTGCGGTTACTGGTCCCACTTACTTCGGAATTGCATCACAGATAGGATACGTTTCTCCTAACGTGCCGGGGGCGGACTTTACTACCTCAGCAGCCATTGGACTTCTTTTCATGATCCCGCTGGGCATTGTTTACTATCTTTTTGCATTGAGCATGCCAAGATCTGGAGGAGATTATGTTTGGATAGGCCGTTCTGTTCATCCCGTCTTGGGGTTTGTCAGCGGCTGGGGAATGTTTATTTCATTTATTTTTCTCCTAGCGGGCGTTGGGGCTTTAACTTGGGCTACAGTCTGCGTCCCAGTTTTTTCCATAACGATGGGATATGCTTGGCACCTCCCTGGGCTAGTTACTTACGGAACTTCCTTCACGCAGAATACTAATTTTGGATATGCAGGATTGTGCCTGATCTTAGGCGCTCTGATAACGGCCTTTGGTCCCAAAGTCTACAGTCGAATCATGGTAGTCCTGGCGGCGATAATCCTTCTCGGTACTTTCATTTTCATTGGCGTTGCAGCGACTACCTCTCAAACGGCTTTTGCGAGCGCTTTCAACAGCTACACATCTTCAAACGGGCTGAATGCAACTTATCAGAGCATTATCTCGTCTGCGGGTTCGGCGGGTTGGACGTTTCAGCCCGTGACTACAGCCCTAACTTTAGCCAGCATTCCATTTGGGGTTCTACTCTTCAACGGTTTCAACTATTCTGTGTATGTCTCCGGTGAAGTAAAGGACGTTAGAAGAAGCATGCTCTGGGGAGTACTGCTCGCACTTTTAATTTGCGGTATTTTGGACATCATAGGACTTTACTTTGGAGTGAACATGATCGGCTACAAGTTCAACCAGGCTGCGTTCTACCTGTTCGGTCACGGATCTTCTGCGTGGCCGTTTCCGGGAGTTTCTCCGTGGATCGCACTTTTCACGCCCATGGTGATCAGCAATCCCTACTTGGTCACATTTGTCCAGCTCGGCTGGGTGCTTTTCTTCATATGGTGGGCTGCGGCACTTATAACGGCAATTACCCGTTACGTCTTCGCCTTTTCTTTCGACAGGGTTCTTCCCACAGCTCTTGCTGATGTCAACCAGCGCTTCCAGATCCCTCTCAAGGCAACTGTCTTAACTCTGGTAATCGGACTGGCCTTCCTTCTGGATTTCAATTATTACAATACCTATCTGCTTGCCACCTTGAATACCACCGCCATATGGGCGCTGGTCTGGGTTATACTAGGAATTTCGGCTATCGTTTTCTCGGTCAGGAAAAAGGATCTTGTTAGGACGCTTCCCGGCGGACCTGTTCTCCTTTCGATATTCGGGGTATTGGCGGCGATCGCGATGGGCATCACCTTCTATTACGCGGCAACAAACGCTGCAATTGGACCCTTCACTTCGTCCGCGCAAGGACTACTTGGGGTAGTCTTCGGTTCAGGGCTTGTTATCTACATCATCAGTTACTACTACCACAAGAGCAAGGGTATCAATCTCGATTTGGTACTGAAAGAAATACCTCCAGAGTAAACCAAAAAGCTGTAGGGGTACTCTAGTCCCTCACGATCTCTTTTTTCATCTTCGATTTTTTCCCTAAAGATTGACATCAGGTTTAAAACTCAAATCTGAATTCGCATCTGAATGATTCCAATTTGAAAGTTGAAGAGCTTCCGACTCCTTGCGTGCTAGTCAATCTCGATGCGCTGGAACGAAACATCGAGAAGATGGCAGAATTTACAAAATCGAAGAACGTGGGATTGAGACCGCACGCGAAATCTCACAAGAGTCCGTTCATCGCAAAAAAACAGATGAACGCCGGCGCGGTCGGAATTTGCTGTCAGACCCTTATCGAGGCAGAGGCCATGATATTGAATGGCATCGATCACGTTTTGCTGACTCACAACCTTGCCTATCCGGGGGTGATTGAGCGGTTTCTCAGTCTCGCGAAAAATGGCGACGTGAAAATTCTGGTTGACGGCCCCGAAAATGCAGAGATGCTCTCGAAGGCAGCAGTTCATCGCGGTCTCAACATTGATGTCTTGGTAGAGGTAAACATCGGCAACAACAAAGCAGGGCAGGAACCCGGCGAACCGGCAGCGAAATTTGCATCCTGGGTTTCAAAGAAAGAGGGGCTAAAGTTCAAGGGGATCCAGTGCTACGAAGGAAACCTTCAGCTTTCGTTCCCGAGCTACGATACACGAAAAGAAAAAGCTGGACCTGAGCTGCAAAAAATAACAACCACATTGAACGCGTTGAAACATCAGGGACTGGATCCGGAAATCGTCACCGGAGGAGGAACGGGAACTTACAACATTACTGCGGGATATCCGGGAGTGACTGACATTCAACCAGGTTCTTACATTATGATGGACAGGCGGTACTCAGAGATCGATACTTCAGGATCAGATTTTGACCAGGCGATGACCGTTCTCTCGACCGTTGTTAGCACTCCGAGCGATACTCGAGCCGTTATCGATCTCGGATGGAAGGCGATCGGAATCGAGTACGAAGCGCTTGGCTGGGGCGGAATGCCAAAGCCCTTGATCCACGGCGTCACGTACAAAACTGGGGGAGACGAACATGGAATACTCAATTCCGAACGCCCATCAAGCAGGCCGAGCGTCGGGGATAAGGTGAGATTTGTTCCAGCGCATTGCGACACCACGCTTAACCTGCACGGCGTTTTCTACGGGATCAGGGGAGAAAACGTAGAAGTCGTCTGTCCCGTAGCCAGACGTTAAGAAATCGAGAAGGTTTTGTCGTTTTGAAATTCGGACTAGCGGTCAGCGGACGCGCCAACCCGAAGATTCTGGTGAAAATGGCAGTGAAAGCTGATGCGGCGGGTTATGATTCTTTTCTCGTAACTGATCATTTCATGCTACCAGACGCGAATAATCACATTGACGTGTGGTCTTTCCTACCATATTTGGCAGCTAAAACCGAGAACATTCGACTTGGTACCTGCGTCACTCCGCTTCCGTTCAGGCGACCGGGAATCCTTGCAAAAATGATCTCGACGACTGACAATCTTTCAAACGGCAGAGTAATTCTGGGCGCGGGCTTTGGATGGTTTCAGCCAGAGTTCGACGGTTTTTCGGAGTGGCTAGGTACAAAAGATCGAATAGCATACAGCGAAGAAGCGGTCCAGCTGATGAAGAGGCTCTGGACTGAAGAAACTGTTGATTTTGAAGGAAGATTTGTGAGGGCCAAAGGTGCGGTTATCGAGCCAAAACCGGTTCAAAAACCTCACCCGCCGATCTGGGTTGGTGGCCACAAATCACAGAGCCTCAGAATGGCCGGGCAGTATGGAGATGGGTGGATGCCGATAGGTCCGAGGTGGTTTGGCGACCTGTACCCAAAGCCGCAAGAGTACTCTGAGATGAAGCAGAGAATTTCCGCTGAACTCAGGAAAAGAAACTATTCCGAGAAAGAGTTTGTCTTCACATCGCTAATCAACAACACGGACCTGAAGAAGCTGCGGGCAGATATTGATGAATACATCAACGCGGGAATGAATTATTTTACGCTTGGAGAGAGGGCGCAATCCGAGGAAAGCATAGACTCGATCGAGACAGTCGCGAAAGAAATCGGCGGATCGCTCTAAGTTGAGTCAAGCGCATCCTTGGAAGATTTCATTCATCCCGTACTACATGGACGGAAAACTGCACTGGAACAGCCCCGGAACAGATGAAGCCATCCGTGTTCTTTCAGGTGAAAAGTATGATGGCGTTGAATGGATGCTCGGGTACCATTTCAAAACTGTCGAGGAGCTCAAAGCTCTTGTCGAAAAGACGCGAAAAAGCAAGCTGGAAATTCCAAACATCATGTGCTGGCAGGATCTCGTCACGACAGACGAGAATCTTCGATCTTCGCGAGTCAAAACACTCGAAAGTTTCGTTTCTGCCGCCGGCGAGCTTTCAATTCCAGTAGTGAACGTTTTCACCGGGCCGATGACCTGGGCTCAAAGTTTTGAGAGAGTTGGGCGCGATATTTCAGAAGAAAAAGCATGGAACATGATAGTAGATTCCTTTTCCAAGATCGTAGAGGCTGCAGAACGAAATGATATCGTAGTGACCGTTGAGGCCGTCTTTGGCATGCTGGTACACGATTACTATACCTTGCGAGAACTGCTTGATCACTTTGAATCAAAGAACCTTGGAGTCAATCTCGATCCATCGCACCTCATACTCTATGGAAACGATCCATCTTGGGCCGTATCCAGACTGGGCTCGAGAATCAGGCACGTCCACGTGAAGGACGCCGTCGGAAGAGCAGGATCGTTCGGTGAAGATTTCGTTTTCCCGTTCATCGGCGAGGGTGCCGTAGACTGGCCCACTTTTCTCGGCTCGCTGAAGAAAGTAGGGTACTCCGGCTACCTTTCGCTTGAATTTGAAAACGACTCATACCTCAATAACGTCTGCGATGGCGATTGGAGAATTGCCGCCAGGGAATCCAAGAGCAGGCTGATAAAGTTCCTCGGAAATTCCTGACCGAAAAGCGCAAAAGGACTCTTCTTCACTCGCTCGAAATTGCAAATGGAGTACGTTCGATTCGGAGGAACGGGTCTGAAGGTTTCCCGGTTATGCCTGGGTTGTATGAGCTTCGGCAACAAGGCCGATTACATGGTTGAGGAGGAGGACGCAAAGAAAGTAATTTCTAAAGCCTGGGATCTGGGCATCAATTTTTTCGACACTGCAAACTCGTACTCGGGCGGAAGATCCGAGGAAATTCTCGGCAGCGCGATGAAAGGATACGGTCGGGATAACCTCGTCATTGCAACCAAAGTCTACAACGAAATGGGAACCGGACCGAACGGGCGCGGCTTGTCAAGAAAGCACATTTTGTGGCAGGTCGGGGAATCTCTGAGGCGGCTCAAGACCGACTATATCGATCTGTACCAGATTCACCGCTGGGATTACGATACTCCGATTGAAGAAACGCTTTCTGCTCTTTCTGACCTTGTTCGCGATGGGAAGGTCCGCTACATCGGGGCATCCAGCATGTGGGCTTGGCAGCTCTCAAAGGCGCTTTACACGAGTAAGGTTGAAGGCTTTGAGAGATTTACCAGCATGCAAAATCTGTACAATTTGCTTTACCGTGAGGAGGAAAGGGAGATGCTTCCACTTTGTTCTTCAGAGAATACTGCGGTCATTCCTTGGAGCCCTACCGCCGGCGGGATATTATCAGGCAAGTATTTCGTCGATGGAAAGATCAAGACAACTGCAAATGACTACAGCCGGGTTGCTCCCGGGTCTTTATCATTCAAGAGGTACGCAGAAAAATCTTCGAGTGATGAAATCGTAAGGCGGCTGATCGAAGTTGCCCGGGATAAGGGCGCGGCGCCGGCTCAGGTGGCGGTCTCATGGCTTATCTCAAAGAAAGTCGTTACCTCGCCCATCGTCGGAACATCCAAAGTACCCCACCTTGAAGAGTTCGTGGGCTCCCTTGATGTGAGGCTTTCGGCCGAACAGATTCAATACCTGGAAGAACCATACCAGCCGATGTTTGTTTCAGGACACGTCTAGAATTTGTCCATCAATTCTGGGGCAGTATAGTCGAACTCTACCGATGTCATCCGCTTTGCGAGCAAGGAGACACTGCCCTGGAGTTCGCCGATCTTGAAGCTGTTTTCGGCCATTCCTTTCTCCAGCCCATCCAGCCGCTGGCTAATCACCTGCAGCTGTTCTGCAACAGAATCCGACGAGCCGTTGTTTTTTGTCATCGCCTGTATCTGGGGCGAGATTGCGGAAACAGATTCGGACAGCGCGTGAATCTTGTCGCCCCAGGATTGAAACTCGGTTTCGAAGGTTTCCAGTTTGTTTGTTATCCCCGGAAGCGACCCAGAAGCAACAGATTCGATCTTGGATTTCGTGTCGGCTAGATCGGTATCATGCTCGCCGAGTTTTTCAGAGAATTCCTTGCCGTCAGATCTAAGCAGAAAAATGGACTCGTTCACCCGCGAGAGTTCTGTCCTGAACGAATCTAGCTTTTGATTTACCATCGCGACACTCTCGGAAAGAGAACTTAATCCGTTGTTTTTGGGACCAGAATTTTGGATCTCCTTCCCAATATCGGATTTGAATAAGGTAATCTGGTCTGCCAGACTCTGGACTTTGGTATTGCTTGATTCTACCGCGCGGTTGATCGATTCCACGACTAGTTTGTTTTCCTCAAGATTCTTTTCAAGAGAATCTAGCTCGCGAGAGTTTCCCGTGATCTTTTTCGATAGATCGTCAATCTTAGAATTGCTCGCGCTGAATTCTTTGGCGAGCTTTTGCACCTGCTTATCGACTTCGCTAACTTTGGTCATGACTCGCTTCCATCGCTTTTTCTTCGTCGATTCTATCTCTTTCGTCGGTTCTCCCTTCGTACCCAATATGGATTCGCTCTGTTGGCGGTTCCATCATTCGTCGTAATACTCCCGCCCGCTCCTGTATGAGCATCACTCTAACAATCTTTCTGAACAGGGGAGAATGGGTATTCTATTTAGATTTGAAACCCGCCCGGCTTTCGAGAGATAATTTGAAATTTGGCAGTTTTAGGCAGGGTCTTTAAGCAGACTGGAAGAAGGCGCGCGATTAGACAATGTCTGTTTCACTGCTTCACGAACCGCATTACGACGTTCTTTCAGCTGCCGTCGCTGGAACTGCTTCTACAATGCTGACGCTTCTTGCCATGCTCGGCGGGGCGGGTGCGACGACGGTATTACTGAAAATGCTTTTTGATTCCCAGCTTGTGGTCCTGGAGTTTGCCCTTGTAGTGGGAATCACCGGACTAGTTCAAAGGAGAGAATCCCGCAAGCGGATGCTGTCGCACATATCGGCGCTTTTGCTGATTGTCGGCACAATACTGGTATCGCTGGGTGCGGCGATTCCCATCGGTTGATAGTTAGCTAGCTTATGGTTTGAAGCATGAGGTCGAACGATGTTGAAAAACGGCCCAGAAAGTAGTAACAATCTCTTTGGTACCTGCTGTTCCGTGAACAGAGAAAGTACTTTTTTCCCGATTTTACCAAGTAAGCTTTCCAAAGCATGAATCACGCAATAGCATTACAATTCTAAACAGAGCTCGTTTCAAGCTCTCCTGTACAGAAAAGAGCGCCACTCCGCGATCGCACCGAAAATGGAATAATAAAGCAAAGCAGAAAATATGGACAATACAAGCTAGCTTGTATAATACAAATAATTCAATTGAAGGCTCTCAACGGATCCGTCTAACTACATTTTCACGCACGCGCGTGGGGTTGCGCTAGGGGGGTCGGTTTTAAGGCTATTACAAAAACGATTGGGTCTTTGGAAATTGCACCCACGCGATTGCGATTTGTCTCAGGGGCCGACATTCTGACAGTGCAGATATCGTACTGTTGTTATGGATCATTTCGATAGTAATGCCCTAACAATGATTGCAATGGAAATAGCGAATAGAAACCGAAAGTGTGAAAGCAATTCCAGGCGGTAGTAGAGGTCAACGATGAATGACCCCCTTCCGCTCTTAGATCATCCTTTGGATTCGCCGAGCGCGTTTACTGCTGAAGCCGTTATGCAAGCGGTGAGAATTGAAAGGAAGCTATTGGAGGAACCAATTCCCCAAGTCTGCGTTCTCGAATTCGACGGGGATCTTACTGACTGGCTGGTATCCAGAAATATCGTCCGCAAATGGAATTCCTGGGCCTGCTTTCATACGACAATGTTCTCCTTTGAAGAAGATGGCGTGGAATGCGGAATCGTTCCGCGGACGATTGGAGGCGCGTATTCAGTCCTGATTGCGGAGCAGATGGCGGCCGCGGGAGCTCGAGTTGTTTTGGGGCTTACTTCTGCCGGTCGCGTGAGCCCGCAAATGCCTGTGCCCGGTCTGGTTGTTGCAACGAGCGCGATCCGAGATGAGGGAACCTCGTATCATTATCTCTCGCCCGCGACTACGGTTGAAGCGCCGCTAAGAGCTGCAGAATCTCTCAAGACGGAACTTATGAAATTATCTTTGCCCGTGAGATCAGGAACCGTGTGGACTACAGATGCTCCCTACCGGGAAACGGAAAAACAACTGGTTCGCTATGCTGAAGCTGGGGTTCTAGCAGTTGAAATGCAGGCGGCATCTCTTTTTGCTTTTTCAGTGGCTCGCAAATTTCCCTTAGGCATAGTGGCTCACGTAACAAACAGCGTTAAGGAAACCAGCAATTCATTTGAAAAAGGAAGCCACGAAGAAGAGTTTGAAATCCTTCAAGCGATCTGTCGGGCTGGAAAAAATATCCTTACCTAGCAGAGGATGAATCGTCTTTGCCTCAATGAAAAAATATTACGACTATTCGGTAACAGTTCTGGAGGGTAAGAGTGGGGTTGTCCAGATTTGAACTGGAGACCTCCAGTGAGCCAGCCGGATTTTCCGTCTCTTGCTGACCGCCCAAGGGTGGAATGCTAACCAAGCTACACCACAACCCCACGAGGAAGGACTTTTCCAACCTTGAAATTTACGAATATTAGTCTTATCGGGAAGCAAAATCGAAAGCGAAGCCCGGCCCTCAAAGTGTTGTTCTAAGAGCATCCGAAGCCACTATAACCTGCGGTAATTCCGGACGTGATTCCTTCAACATCAATTCAGGAGTCTCATTGTCGTCGCTGACATGGGTTAGGATCAACCGTCTTGCGCTCGAATTCCTTGCTGCAATCGCAGCCTGCTGGGCTGTCGAGTGTTTCGGGGGCCTTGCAAGCTCGACGTCTTTTTGTAGAAAGGTTGCTTCGTGGATGAAAACATCAGCGTTTTTACCGAGAAGAGTCAGGTCCTCGCACGGCTGCGTGTCGCCGGTGTACGCAAGTATCTTTCCGTCAGGGCAGGTCAATCTGTATCCTAGGCAAGGAATTGTATGATCCATCTTGAATGTAGAAGCCGAGTACCCCTCTAAACTAAATTTCTCGCCGGGTCCAATTTCCGTAAAATAAATTTGGAAACCCTTCTTCGAAGCTACATTCGTTATTTTTTGCACCGTCGCGAAATATTCTTTCAAACCTGGGGGGCCAAAGATATGAAGATAAGAACTTCTCTTCCTGATACCCATCGTCTCGATCACCTGAGTTATCCCCGTTACGTGATCGGAGTGAAAGTGTGAAAAAAGTACAGCCTTGATCGCATTTACGTCAGCCCCAAACTTTAGGAGATTCCGAATCGATCCGTCGCCGCAGTCCAGTAGGATAGTTTCATTTTGTTCATTAGATAACCCGATGCACGAGAAACCGCGGTTGACGCTTGGAATTGCTGCTGAAGTTCCGTAGAAAGTGATATACTCGACCATTCGGTAGTCTTCGAGGATACTTTCCGGTGAACGTAAAAAAGGAAAACTACCCGATTACTTCGATGGTCTTGGGGCCTTAGGTTTTTCTTCCAGACCTTCGTTTGAAAGTTTGTACCCGTTTTCCCTTGCCCACAGTCGGAGAAGGTCGACGGAGAGCAAGATATCTTCCTCCATGATCATTCGATCTTCCTTTTCCAGCTCTTCCTCCATCCTCGCCTCCATGAAGGTCGAGCCGTTAATCTCCTCCACGGTTATCGAACGGTTCAATGTTTTTGAAAAAATTGCAAAATCAAGCGTTTTCTTCTTCGGATGAATCACAATCTTCATCGAAATTGTATCTCCAGATTCAATGCTGAATTCCTCCGGACCGACCTTAACTACGCTTAGCGAGCTCCCCAGAAGTTTGTGCTGAATGTAAGAGAATAGATCTGGATCTGATGCGTCTAGTTGACCGTTTTCTGACATGAAGTATTCCACAAACTTTGCCTTGAAAAACTCAGGATTAGCGGGATAGCAAACACCTTCAGAGATATAACGGTGTCTGAAGTTGTCGTATTTTTGAATACGTGGCCCGGATTCTGAAGACTAGAGACTTTTTAGTTAGAATTTTTCCCGTTCAGTACAGCCGCCGCAGCGACCTTAGGCTGAGGCTGTTTTTGTTCCGCGTGATTGTGATTCTCCTGCTGCTTTGTGTCGAGTTTCGTTTGGACTTGGGGCGAGATCGAGGGGACAAAGTCCTTCTTCCACAGGGTGTCCGGGACTCCCTGTGCCTTGTTTGCGTATCTCGCAAGCGTGAAAAGAAAATCAGAAAGCCGATTCGTGTAAACGATAATGTTCGGATCGACAGGTTCTTGCGCTGAAAGTGAGACAATACTCCTTTCAGCCCTCCGCGCAACTGTCCGCGCAAGGTGTAGCCTCGCAGAAAGATCTGTGCCGTATGGCAGGATGAACGCCTTGATCGGCTGAACCTGCTCGTCCATATGGTCAATGCATCTTTCCAGATATTCCAGGTCTGACTCCTTGACGGCAAAGCTCTCATCCGAAGATCCCGCCAGAGTCGCACCCACCGCAAAGAGTTTGTTTTGAACTGTTTCCAGGACCGAATCTATGAAGTTCAGAATTTCTCTGGAGCCGGAAGAGCCCTCGCTGATGTACGATCTCGCAATGCCTATCGCCGAGTTGGTCTCGTCTATTTCCCCGTAAGCTTGAACTCTCACGTTATCCTTGCGAACTCTTTTTCCTCCGTAGAGGCCAGTTTCGCCCTTATCGCCCGTCTTTGTATAGATCTTCAAAATACAAAATCAGTTTTCTTTTGTTTCGTTAATGTCCTAGTTAATCAAGACTGGCATATTGCCTTTGTGTAGTCCAAATCGAGCTTCGGTTGCAGCTGCCATTTTTTGCAGAAATAGAAACCATTCTTAGGCGAAATCATCCACGATTAATTTTTGTGAGTTTGATCTTCTTTTTACCTGTATCTAAATTTTTGCAAGCAACAAATTTTTCAGATGGAACAAAATTCTCAAAGTATAGAGATAGAAAACCCGGGGCGGAGAATTGAGAAATATTTTGGTTGATGAAAAAAGCGATTTGAAGATTACAAGGGCACTGTTGTCCGTCTATGACAAGACGGGGCTAGCAGAATTCGGAGGCGCACTCCAAAATCACGGGGTAGAGATTGTGGCTACCGGTGGAACGCAGCTTGCACTCGAAAAGGCTGGAGTAAATACGATTCCTCTGGAGAAAATAGGGCACTTTCCTGAAATGCTGGATGGTCGAGTGAAGACGCTTCAGCCAGAGATTTTCGCCGGCATATTGGCAAGGAAGTCTAGTCCAGACCACATGAATCAGATTTCGGCTCACGGCATTCAGCCGTTCGACATGATTGTTTGCAATTTTTACGCCTTTGAAGCGGCTGCCGATAGAGCAACCTCTTCTGAAGCTGAGCTAATAGAATTGATCGACATTGGGGGTCCGTCTCTAGTTCGGGCATCCGCGAAGAATTTCGAATCAGTCTGCGTTGTGCCTGCGTCAAAATTTTATGGAGAGATTCAATCTGAGCTTGACTCCTCGGATGGAAAAATTAGCTTTGGCACAAGAAGGAAGATGGCGCTGAAAGCATTCGAAATCGTATCTGGCTATGATACAGCGATTTACAATACACTATCAAAGAGAATGTTTCCTGAAAAGCCGTTTCCGGATTCTTTCTATCTTTCCTCGGGAGAATTCGAAGTTCCGAAGTACGGAGAGAATCCCGACCAGAAGGCAATGATCTACTCAATCAATGGAGCGAAAGGAGGTATTTCCGAGTGGAAGCAAATCTTCGGAGATATTAGATCCTACAATAACTATCTGGATGCGGCTTCATCATTTGAGATACTCGAAGGATTTGAAGCAACCCCGGCTGCTGCAACAGTAAAGCACGGACAGATATCTGGTTTTGCCTTTTCTACATCTCTCGACGACGCGTACAAACTTGCGCACGCTTGTGACCCGGAGGCAGATTTTGGAAATACTACAGTCTTCAACCGGGCGATTGACGTTGAAACGGCCAAGCTCGTGGGAAAAAACGGTGATGTTGATGACGAATCGGTCTACACAGAGATTGTGCTTGCTCCGGATTTCGAAAAAGAGGCGCTCGAAATCCTGAAGGCGAAGCAAAAAAAGAAAATGCGGCTGATACGGACAACATCTGGTACTGACTACCCTTATGATGTGAAAGTCATCCAGGGACTTACTCTGGTGCAGGATAGCCCGAATTATGAAAAGAAACTGGATCCTGCAAAAGTAACTGTCGAAACCAAGGCGAAACCTTCTGGTGCGGATTTGCTGATTCTCTCAGGGCTATGGGAGATCGCAAGACGCGTAGAATCTAATGCCATAGTCATTGGCGGAGGTGAGACGAGCTATCGGGATTCGAAACTTTCCAAGCTCTGGACGCTGGGGGTGGGCAGCTTCAGAAAACGCAATGGCGCGACCAAGATCGCCCTGGACAACGCAGGAAGTCGAGCTCACGGAGCTTACTGCGCTTCTGATGGATTTTTCCCCTTCCCCGACAGCGTTGAAATGTTGGGAGAAGCAAAAATCAGGGCAGTAATACAACCCGGAGGATCAATTAGCGATAGGAAAGTAATCGAGACATCTGACAAATACAATATGCCGATGCTGTTTACTCACGAAAGAGCATTCAAGCATTGACCGGCAAACTCTCGCCTGAACAACTAGAGTATCTTTCGCATGCGAGAGTGGCACGACTTGCTACCACGAATAAGAAAAACTCGATTCAAATTGTTCCGGTTGTGTTTGCAAGCGCCGGCGACAGGATTTACTTTGTGATGGATCGAAAAACAAAACGCAAAGGAAAGGAACCTAGACGGATCAAAAACATTACCGAAACTGGAAAAGCCTCATTACTTGTGGATAAGTACTCGGAGAATTGGGAAGATCTTTTTTTTCTACTGCTCGACTGTAAGGCCAAGGTAATCGGTCGAGGTGTTGAAATCAAAGAAAAGAAACTTGCAGCCGCCAAACTGAAGCAGAAATATCCTCAATACCGGGATGGAGGTTATTTTCCGGAAAATCTCGATCAGACAATTTTCGTCCGATTACAGCCCCAAAAGGCGGTCTTTTGGCGGAATCTGCGCAAATCTCTAGTCTAATATAGCAATCTGTGCCTCTATTTGAATGATTTAGAATCATGAGCACGGTTCAAACCAAGAAATATGCGCATCCCGAGGTTCTTGTAGACACTAACTGGGTGAATGAACACAACCTCGATCGCAATGTTCGGATAGCAGAGGTAGATTACGATTCAACGGCCAATTATAACCAAGGACATATACCGAATTCTATCCTGTTTGATTGGAAGAAAGATATCAACGAACCCGTGAAAAGAGATATTCTGAGTCAATCTCAGCTTGAGGAATTGTTCGGCCGGAATGGAATTACAAACGAAACTACATTGATCCTGTACGGGGATTTTAACAACTGGTTCGCAGCATTTGCGTTCTGGGTCTTCAAATATTACGGCTTCAGGGATGTAAGGCTGATGAACGGCGGCAGGAAGAAATGGATCGAGGAGGACAAACCACTAACAAGAGACATCCCATCTATTGAGCGAACGGAGTTTAGGGCACATGGCGCTGACGAGTCACTAAGAGCTTACCTTACTGAGGTGAGAGAGGCCATCAGGGGCGCCAGTGCAATTGCTCTTGTCGATGTCCGGAGCCCAAAAGAATTCTTTGGTGAAGTGCTCGCTCCACCCGAATATCCAACGGAACACGCACAGCGGGGTGGTCATATCCCTGGTGCAAAGAATATTCCATGGGCTCAGGCAGTAAATGACGACGGAACTTTCAAATCAGTCGAAGATTTGGAGAAGCTATACCAGCCTAAGGGAGTTACTCCGGACAAAGAAGTGATTGCCTACTGCAGAATTGGCGAGAGGTCGTCTCACTCTTGGTTCGTTCTTAAGTACCTGCTGGGTTATCCGAACGTCAAGAATTACGACGGTTCCTGGACTGAATGGGGAAACCTGGTCCGGTCGCCCATCGAGAAGTAAAGGTCCTAGATGAGGGCGAAATTCCGCCCTCTTCAATTACTTGAATTGATTTAGCAATTGATTTGTCTTTCACGAATGGCTCAACTCATTCAGCTTTTTGATTCAAGACTTTTTTGGGGAGACCTTCCTTAAGATAAAATGATACAGATTTTCCTCTTTTCGAGTCTCGATGAGCCCGTTGCCGGTCTGCATTGACCAGCGTACCAATTCAATATCCGCCGTTGGATCGTCTGTAACCAAATGAACGACGTAGTCTTCCGGTTTGTCCTCAAGCAGATCATCTAAGTTCGCCAGCGTCGTTGCACATTCGGTCCCTATCGAAAACATCTCTTCGTCAGGCAATAACTTGAAGCAACGGATATGCAACTCTTTGATTCTCGAAAGTAAAGCGTTGCGGGCTGACAGTCCCTTTAACAGATCTTTCATGGAACTGCCGTCGAAAGAATCATACTCTGCAATCCAACTTTCGTAGGGCGATTTCCAGACAGATGATGGGTCCAGTGACAGCGACTCGTTGAGTTTTGAAATCGTTCCATTTACCGGAGACCTTATAGCTCCGACATATTTTATGGATTCAAGTGCGGCGAGACTCTGACCTTTTGATACACTTCCTTTTGCGATCGGACGAAATTTGATTTCTGAAATCTTTCCGGATAGAAAGATGAAAACGCTCGAGACTCCCATCCTTGCACTTCCTGAGCGATCGATTGGATGAAACCAAACGTCGTTCAAAACGTCATAGTAGATATCGTCTGGAAATTCGCAATTATCAATATTCATAGCTCGTCGTTGTCCACTGCAGGATTTAGAATGAGTACTACGATCTTTCGCACCTAATTAAGAAAGGGATTGGTGCTAATATCCCTGTAGGGTTGTGCGAATTGTCTTGACCATGATTTTCTCAGAGCAGTGCTTGGAATCCTTAATATCTGATTCGAGAAATTTCGGAGGCCATGAAGGACGAGACTAGAGAATATCTGACGGAGGAAATGGGCCGAGTTCATGAAGTTTTCCAGACTCTTGACAGATACAATCCGGACCTCGTAGATTCGCTGGCCTCTCTTCGGCGAAACGCGATCCCAGGATTGAAAGATACTGGAGCGGTCCTTCCCGCAAAGTACCGCGAGCTGATCATGGTTGCGGTTGAAGCCGCAACTGGTCGCGGGGAAAAAGGGAAAAGTCACGCGAGAAAGGCGGTCCGAGCTGGAGCTACTCCAAAGGAAGTTCAGGAGGCCCTAGCACTTTGCATCTACTTGGTAGGGATGAGCAGTTGGGTCGATGGTGGAATGGAGTGTGTCCTTGCAGCAGAAGAAGAGGATGCAAAGGTGAAAAGGGGAGAAAAATTCAACTGGACAGCGGATATTTCGTCCCCAGAACATGCAAAGAAAAAAGAGTAAACTCTGAAAACCCGAGTAAATTAGGGCGTTTCTTCTAATTTTGAAATTCGGGATTCGACTTCCCAACTCCGGACCGCTTGCAAACCGGAAGAACATCGTACAAGTTGCAGAGGCTGCAGAGGTGCTTGGGTTTCATTCGGCATGGGTGCATGATCATGTATTATGGGGGACGGAGCAGCACAGAACTCATCTTTCCGCCGGGTCTGCAGAAGCTCTGGATGAATCCCAGAGACCAAATTTTTACGAATCCATTACCACGCTGTCTTACATTGCTGGTAGAACATCCAGAGTGAAGCTGGGAGTTGCTGTACTGGTTCTGCCTCTCAGAAATCCACTAATTGTGGCAAAGCAGCTCGCAAATCTCGACGTTTTGTCAGAAGGCCGCCTAATGATTGGCGTTGCCCCGGGGGCTCCCAACATCACAAAGCAGGAGTTTGAAGCTGTCGGGGTCGATTACGAGCGAAGAGGCAAGATAACAGACGAGTACATTTCCGTTTTAAAGGAGCTCTGGACGGAAAATCTCCCGTCCTTTTCCGGATCTTATTCGAAATTTGTCGAGGCTCAAATGTTCCCGAAACCGGCACAGAAAAACATGAAAATTCTGATCGGAGGAGGTGAGCGAGGAATTAGTCCGAGAGCCCTAAGAAGAGTCGTGGAGCTGGGCGACGGATGGATTCCGGCGTACCTGACCCCTGAAGAAGCTCGAGAGGGCATTACCAGAATCGATAATGAGTTTCAGGTTCGGGGTAGAGATATCCGAGAAATGATGGTTGTCCACGAGATGTTTACCGCAATAGGGCAAGATAGCGCGCAGGTCCGATCATCTGCTTCGAAGAGTCTCTCGACTAACTTTGTCACAGCCGAGGAGGGTCTGAAGAGGAGTCTGGTTGGGACTCCCAGAGAACTTGTGGAGAGGCTCGAGCTTTACTCCTCTGCTGGCGTTTCAGCAACAGAATTGAAGTTCGTGTATTCAGACATCCCATCACTGCTAGAGATGATGCAGTTGTTTGCAGATGAAGTGCTTCCTTCATTCAACTCTAAGTGAATCTTGAGACTGCGCGCAGAACCGTGAAAAGAGTACTGTGCTTATCTTGAGTTATTTCTGCCGCGTGTCTGAACTTTACGGAGTCAAAAATTGATCCCTTGATATCGACGAGTCCGTCACTGAACGCCTCATCCTGATCGATCTTCCCTGTAAGCATTCCGAAGAGCAGTTCAGAGTTCGAATAAAATATTACGTCCGGATTTTCGATTTTGTGATCCACGAAGCTTATTTGCGAACTGGATTCTTTCGGAAAGATAATACCAAATGGAGTTTCACCGGTCAGATCGAAAAGGATTCGACTTTCCCAGCCTGCTAAGAACTCCTTCACTTCCCTTGTCTTATTCATGTAATCAACGAGAAGAGAGACCGCTCTTGCGCACTTTCCTGCCACTTGGAGACCTCCAAATACAGTTCTGTTAGGGCGTTTCCTTCATGCTCTTGGCCGCAGCAAAGATCGACTCAATAATACGTCCATAACCAGTGCATCGGCAAATATTTCCGGCGAGCGCCTCTTGAATATCGGTCATTGATGGTTCAGGTTTGTTATCCAGAAGACACTTTGTTGAGATCATGATTCCAGCAGTGCAGTACCCACATTGAAGCCCACCATTTTCGAGGAAGCTCCTTTGGATCTTGGAAAGAGACTCCAATCGAACATCGTTTACAATCGCGAGCCCCTCCACTGTGAGAATCTTTTTTCCTTCAGCATATTGTGCCGGAAACATACAAGAATAGACCGCTTTTCCTTCGACGGAAACGGTACACGCACCGCAGCCGCCATAGTCACAGCCTCTTTTTGTTCCGGTCATTCCGAGCTCTTCACGAAGGACTCGTGAAAGAGTATCGTACGGCTTGACCCTGACGCTTTCCTGTTTACCGTTAATTATCAGAACTATTGAATCCATGACTTCATTCGTCTACTTTTTGAATTTCTGCAGTTGCTCTCTTGCTAGCCTCCATCACGCAGTCTCTCAGGACAATTGGTAATACCGCCATTTTGTATTCACTCGAACCGTGCACGGAAGGAAGCAGTTTTTCTTTTGAAAACGCATCTTCAGCTGCATCGACTATGATCTTCTCGTCGGGGCGTTTTCCTGTGAGCTTTTTCTCGAACTCTAAGGCACGCATCGGAGTACGCTTGATTCCACCGAGAAAAGTTCTGATCGAACCGACCTTGCCATCTTCTCTTAGAGAAAGAGAAACTGCGGCGTTGATGAGATTAAAGTCGTAGGCAGTCCGGCCGAGTTTTACAAAAGCAGAACGCTCTCGCGATTTTTTAGACACGGTTACTTCTTTCACGATGTCACCGTACTTCAGACTAGTGAGAAACGCATCTATGTAGAAATCTTCAAGGTCGAGATTCGCCTCGCGATTCTCAGCACTTACTATTTTCACCGACGCTCCACATGCCAATAACGAAGTTGGCAGATCGACTATAGGCACGGATATGCAGATCTCGCCGCCAACTGTCGCGACATTTCTCACTTGAACCGGACGGATTTCCCGCAGTGCATCGCCGATTGCCTCCAACCCGTTACCGTCACAGAGTCCAGAATCTAGGAGGCTTTGCAATCGAACGGTAGCTCCGATCGTTAGAGCGGACTGATCGTTCTTCACATAATCCAATCCGAGCTTCATCAGAGAGATTAGGTGCTTTACTTCTGGAATATACCCTCTCTTGGCGAGTTCATAGAATCCAGTACCGCCCGCAATGGCGTGCGCTCTTTTTCCTTCAGATTTCAGCTTCTGCAGAGCTAGATCTCTATCCTCTGTGTAAAGAAATTCCTTTGGCCGAAATATGGGCAAGGATTAGAGTCAGATCCGCTTAATTGATGTGGTAATGAGAAGGAAGTTCTTCAAATCGCGAGAACACTTACTTCTCGAAGATCCATTCTCCGTCTTTGATTATTGTCTTTCCATCGATCTCGACGGTTGGATAACGCACTGTCGCATCCAGATGCCATTTGGAAACGTTCTTTCCTCCCGGATAGGCGTGATGATTGTCCCCAAGTGCAAAATGAACGGTACCAAGCTTGCCTTTTTCAGATAAGGTTCCAAATTTTACTAGATGACCTGAACCTAGTGAAAACTCTGCGACTACATTCGAACCCTCATCCGCTGCTGCAAGCACGCTCTTCAGTTTCTGCGCTTCTTCTCCGCCTGAAATTTCATATGCTCTTCCATTTCTTGCCTTGACCGTTATGTAGTTCTTTACTCCATTAGGCGCGACGACGTTCATCACTCCGTCCATTACTATCTGTCCATTTGAGCTGTCTTCGATTGCCGCATAAGCAACTTCGCCCCATAGAGGCATTGGTCCCATCATCACTCCTTTCTGCCTGACCGGAGTTACTTTGAGAGGCGGTCTGCCCTTTATTGTAAGTACAATGTCAGTCCCCTGTTTTGAAGTAACATGGATTTTGTCAGCACCATTGAAAATGTCGATCAAGGTATCAGTTCTTTTTTCCACTTTGTCGATGTCCCCTTCAGTGAGTCCCCATGAACCGAGACCTTCCTCGACAGATGCAATTCTGACCTGGTTGTCCACGGCTTCGCGAACCGTCGTGGTGTGCGCAAAACGGTGCGCATAATCTATCTCGGTCTTGATTATTATAACGTCAGAATTTTTCACTGCAGCACTGACGTGCTTTGGAGGCTCGGGTATTCCGGGCATGAGCAACCCCTGAGCCACTATCGAAGAAATATCCATTAGAGCAACGTCAGCCCCCACGGAATTTGCTGCGGCGGCTAGCGCTTGGGCTTCCAGCTCATGGTTTCCGTCTGCCAACACAAGTACACTCTCCCCCGGTTGCACCCGGTAACCTTTCTTAACGCAAATGAGAGCTTCCTTTTCGGCTGTGATGAAAGAATGCATAATTAGTTTACTCCTTTCGTGATTTACATCGCGGACATTGAATTTTAAAAAGATCTTCTCAGGATGCAGAACGTAAGATGACTCTAACAACCGCTAACCTGTACCCGGGAAAGAAAATCGACCTCCACGTTCATATTGGCGTTTTCGGTGGCTGGGCAAACGTTTCGCTGACCGATGAGCAACTTGTGAAGCTCATGGACGACTATAACGTGGAAAAATCGGCCGTCTATTTTATCGACAACGAGCTCGTGAGAAGAGCAGTCCAAAAGTATCCAGATAGATTGGTGGGTTGCTACTGGCCAAATCCGCATGAAGAAACAGCGGCTGAGAAAGTTCGTGTAGCCCTTACGGACTGGGGATTCAAGGGAATCAAACTTCATCCACTGTTTCAGGCATTTTTACCCAATGATGATATCGTCCACCCAATCATGGAAGAGGCAAGAAAGGCAAGAGTTCCGGTTTTAATCCACACGGGTCACTCTCCTTTTTCTCTCCCGTGGAGTGTTGGAGAACTAGCTGAAAATTTTCCCGATGTCAAAATAGTGATGCTCCACATGGGTGACGGTCATGGATTGTACATTCAGGCGGCAATAAACACGGCTAAAAAAATGGACAACATCTTCCTTGAAACCAGCGCAATGCCGATGGGAACAAAGATAAGGGAAGCAATAGACATCGTTGGCAAGGACCGGGTAATGTACGGATCTGACGTTCCGTTTGGAAATCCTCCGGTTGAGATTGCTCGCGCGACCGCCATTGACTTGAGCGAAAAAGAGTTTGAGCTCTACTTCTACGAAAACGCCAAGAATCTATTGCGACTATAGCCGAAACTATGCTGACTAAAGTTTCTTACTCTGGCGGGATCTCAGCAAAGGAAAGTGATAGATCTATTCTCTGGCTTCTTCTAACCCCATAAGCGATCCAATAGATTAGGAAGCACGCAAGGAAAATACCGAAGACAAATTCGAGAGAGGATGATGTGTACACTGAGAGGAATCCAAGTGGAGGCCCACCAATGAATATCCAAGCAATGTAGAGATTGACAATTAGGGCGAGAAATCCTGCAATAGAGAGGACTGGAACACCACCGATCTTGTATTTCGCTGCGGGAGAAGCCTCGAAAATTTGTTTCTTCCTAAAAGGAAAAACTATTGCAGTGACGCTGATAAGTATGTAAGCAATTTGCGTGGCAAGCCCGGCTGTCGAAAAGTAACTAGTGAGGGGCTGGTAATACACGATAAGGTAAAGGAAAGCTTCGCATCCTATCGCCGAAACTATCAGTGCAACTATAGGAGAGTGGCCCCTAGAAGTAACATACGAGAGTCTTTCAGGCAAAACACGATCCAAAGACGCTGCCAACATAATTCTGGTGGACGCAAAATACACGATCAGAATGACTTGAAAGAACCCAAATGTAGCGAGGCCCAATATCAAAGCCCAGACAACTGGACTAGATGATAGTGACGCCACTAGCGCAGGGTAATACGGCGTGTAAAGAAAGGCTAGAGGATTTGTCGACGGGTCGAAATTTGCATAGAGCTGATAGAAAGAATGCAGAAACTGCAATCCGATAACATTTTCGATCAGATACCACAGCGACAGCAAGAAAACCGCGAAAATTAGACTGCACCCGATTTGCATTATCACTTGATTTCGAAGATTGCTAGCTTTTTTGATTTCACCCAGGTTGTAGATACTCCAAAAGGCGTACCCAAATGAGATCCAGATTATGCCGAAAAGAAGCAAAGTGTGTCCAAGATTGAATGGCGCGGTAGTTGCAATGCCCTGGTGGGACGCTGTGCTCAGGATGTATTGATAATATCCACCAGCGGAAGTCACATTAGCGGTACTTATCTGACTCTGATTTCCAGCCTGAACCAACGGCAGTGCGAATGAATTTAGTCTAGAAATAAATTGCGAATTAGAAGTTGTTGCTAAAACTCCGAGTAGAACTATTGCAGA
>JABDCJ010000006.1 GCA_013288145.1 Nitrososphaerota archaeon
GTGCCTTCACCCTATCGGAGGCAATTTTAGGATCGGTTTTTCTTATGGATGATACGAATTCGAAGAAATCCCGGGAGGTCAGAGAGTCGTAAAGTGTAGAGCTTTCAGAGACGTATCCGATCTTCAATTTCACGCCGGTCGGGTCAATAGCTGGATCGAGACCCATTACTCGAAGCGATCCAGAGGACGGCGCGAGCAGTCCGGCGATTATTTTGATGAGAGTGCTCTTTCCTGCTCCGTTAGGACCCAAAAGCCCGTAAATTTCGCCCGGCTGAAGTTTGAGACTCAGGTTCGAAAGAGCTTTGACGCTCCCGTACTCCTTTGAAATTGAATCTGCCTTCACAATCGGGGCATACTTCAGAGTAGTCGACAAAAAATGACTTCAGAGAACGATTTCCAATCTACGCTGAATTAACGTTGAGTATCGTGAATCTGGATTCGATGTACCAGCCGTGGGGCAGAGCGGTTTCGAGACCCGCTCAAATTACCATTTCGTCGGAACTACGCCTTTGTGAGATTCAACACTTTGAACATGAAAGACTCGGTTCCGGTGTTTTTCGTTGAATAGCCTTGTCCGTCTATTTCGACAGTCAAGTGAAGGTTTGTTCCCGGTATCTGACCTATCCTGATGGTCGCACTCTGAACAGTCGCGTTCCCTTCTACGACGTTGCTCGCCTGATAGGTTGTTACGGGCATGGAAACGCTCCCGATAGTTTCGGTGGCGGTGCCAGCATTGTGGAAATACTGGAAAACGGTTGCATTTCCAAGAAAAGAGTTCTGATAACTGAAGAAAATCACAAACGGATAGATCAGAAAGCCCGCAAAGCTAGCCTGGGCTCCCGAAATAGTCTGTCCACTAATCACTGCCTGAGTAACGTTCCCTAGTGAGTCGAACCAAACAAGCGCAGATGTGTTTGTGGTTCCTGAGCTACTCGATCCCGTAATTGTGATATTGACTTCGGTAAGAACAGTACCGTTCATCGTGGGATGACCTACTACGAAGTACGAGGCAGACCCATTGGCATTTTGGGAGGCGTTGGTGCTGGTCGTGGAGTATTGAAGGCTCATCGCGGTAAAGTTGCCAGTAAGATCTTTGATGTTCGCGAAAACGCCGGTAAAGTTGAACGGCGAAGCGGTCTCGGTCATTGAGGACAATGATGAACTTAAGGTAAACACTATGCTTTGATTGCTGTTCGTCATTGACTCACTTGAATTTGTCATCATGCTTTCACTGGTGGTCGTCATCGAACTCTCGGTACTAGAAGTCGAGGACGAAGAGCTACTTGCTGAAGTCTGAGGCGAAGAGCTACTTTGGACGGCAGAGCTCGAAGTAGACACTACAGAACTCTGTGACGAACTGGTGGAACTAGCATTGGACTTTGATGGATTCAGGGCTACATAGGCTCCGACTCCGACCACTGCAACTATAACAATAATCACAACAACAATGGCAAGCGCTGCAATACCACTTTTTTTTCGGTCGAAATCTTGGCTCAATTCTCTAAAACAAAGTAACTACTGAGGCCAGTTATTTATGCAAATATCTTTCGAAGTCTCGGCATAACTCATTCACTGAAGTGGAATCCTGCCCAAACGATCTCGGCATATTTCGGAGTGGAATGGGAGATCAGATTTTAGTGGAGCGATAAAGTCTGCATAGTTCTCACTATAGTTTCGGAACGAAAAAAGTGACCCCGCTTTGGAGAAAAAAGGGAAAGGTTGTGGCAGCCCTTGCTAGGGTTGCCCCGCGTTCCTATTTTGTAAATGTGGTCTCGTTGAAACCACAATGAGTGACTATGGTGCAGAAGTTGTGTAGGTCGAAGTGATAGTCTCGGTTGTTGTGTAACCGGTCTGTGATGCTGTGTACGTGAAGTTCTCAACGAAAGTGGTGCCGGTAATTGTGTAAGTTGTGCCAGCATATGAGAAAGTGGTCGGACCATAGACCTTGCAATTGTATGTGCCACCCGAAAATGTGAAAGTAGTTCCCGTTACAGTTCCAACCGTGCCAGTTACGACAATGGAAGTAGCAGAGTAAGTCGAAGTGTATCCCGTAAACGTCTCGGTAGTTTCATACGTAGTAGTAACGTTGTAACATCCCGCGACCGTTTGTTGTGTGGTCGTTGGAGGAACTGATGAGGTCGAGGCTGAACTGGAATTTGTCATCATTGTTGCGTTGCTTGTCATCATTGTTGCGCTAGTATTCGTCATCATACTTTCACTCGTGTTCATCATTGAGCTAGCGGAAGTAGATGAAGGAGCGGAGGATGAAGAAGAGCTACTTGCGGAAGTTTGAGGAGATGAGCTGCTCTGGACCGAAGAGCTGGAAGTGACAACAGAACTTTGAGAAGAACTGGATGAAGTAGCGCTGGACTTTGAGGGATTCAATGCTACGTAAGCACCGACTCCGATTACCGCGATGATTACTATGATCACAACAGCTATTGCAACGGCGGCAATACCGCTTTTTTCCTGGTTGAAATTTTTACTCATTCTTAAAGCAAACTCGATATCCAGTCCCGTTATATATGCAAATATCTCCGCCTGTGCGACAGTATTCAAATTGACCTAATCAGTAGCTTATCTGATTATTTTAGGGAAAAAGTACTTGGAATTATAGGAAAAATGAAAAGTTGAATCGGGGTTTCCTGAAAAAAAAGAAAAGAAGAGGAAATCCTCCTTGAGAGGAGGGTATTTTCCTTTCCTAGTTTGCGGTTACTTGGACAGTCTGCGGAGACGAAATCGTAGACAGGTGCTCGTCGGTGCTCTGGATTACTGGAGCTGCTTTCGTCAGGGAATCGATCTGTTGCGAGAGGTCTTCGAACTCGGTCTTTGGCATCGAGTTTGAAAGAACGTTCTCAAGCTCAGATATCCTTGATTCAGCTCGGAGGTATTGCTCCCTGGAGACGGTCTGCTCGTTGATGGATCTGATCTCCTGCTCCTTTCTCGAGATAACCTGCTCAAGCTCTGAGATCTTCGCCATTGCTTGCTGGAAGACCTGGTTTGGAACCGTGACTTCCGACAATTTCACTGTAGATTCCTTGATCTGGTCGCTTGATGCTGCAACCTGTTTGCTTAACAGCGAAAGACCTTGACCGATAGTCTGGGTCTCTTCCAACTGAGTCTTTGTCCGCCTCAGTTCTGCCGCCATTCCGTCAATGGTCGCTTGCATTCTCGCTAGGACTTCTTCATGGGTTTTCTTTGGGATGGATTGATCTAGCTGTGCCTGTAGGCTCCTCGCCGTCATTACCAACCGTCGTACTTCACTGGTGATTTGCTCGGTTCTGCTGCTCACTTTTTGAACACACACGCTCTTTTTTAACGCGAGATCGACGAGTGGAAAATGTATCTAATGAACCTAGTCAACATATTTTGATTCTTTGCGCATCTGGGGCTTAAGCTTCCCAAAACGGTTTTGAAAAATTTAGGGCTCCATTACTTTTTGCTCGTTTCATTTTTGGTTAATGGTAAACGCCAGCGATCATCTAAACTATGATGCCGGTTTCAAGGTCCCGCCCGACTTCCCTTCTAAACCATCAACCTAAGATTTCAGGTTCCTTTGGAAGCGCCCGAAATGACCTCCTTGGACAAAAGAGGCTTTCAGGAGGCATTGCTTCCTGGAGATTTTGCAAAAGCTGATTACCTCGGTTTCCGGCGAATTCGATTCGAGCGCATGAAGATCCGATTTGGCCTGATCTACCTGGCAGTCGTGGTTATCGGCGCGGGCTACGAACTTTACATCAATCATTTTACGGTAAACGGCATCGTGAACTATCTTCTGACGGGTTTTCTTTATTCGTCTGTAATCTTCATCGGTTTTTACATCGTCGTGAGAATCATCCAGGCGGTGGTCGGCAGAGTTAGGCACAAAGAAGTACATAGTGCCAACTGAGATTTTGAAACAGGATTCAGAGCTCTCAACTGATTTATAACGAAATTCGCTTTTTTCCTTCGGAATACATTTTGCAGCTGTTTTCGCACAGGTCCGGATCGACTGGACTAATCATTACCGTCATTGGCGCCGTGATGCTCGGCGCCACTTTTGTCATAGCCTACGGCGTGTACGGTGTTTACATGGGGCTGGCTCAGAGTAATTTCAACTCTGCCGGAGCGAGTTTCGTTGGAAGTCTGAATTCTCTACTTCAGGCGGCGATCGTCGTGATGTTTTTGGGCATCATGGGATGGGTAGGATCGACGTTTCTACTCAGGGGAGTCGAGTTCATGAAGGTTGACCGTGGTGTTGGCGTCGTAACATTCAAGGTAGACAAGGCAACTGGAATGGTGTCGGCAGTAGACATGACCGGCAGGTCCAAACAGGCACAGGTCCTCGAAGTGCCCGCAGACAATTAGAGCAAAAAATATCCTGGCGAATCGGTGCATCTCCGGTGCCGAATGAAGCGCCGTTTATCTCGAAGGCGCTTAGGCTGGTGTCGCTTGCAATTATCGTTGCGACAATCTCGATTGCAGCAACCGCCGCCTACTCCGGGTACGAAGAATACGGAGCTCTAACGACCTCCGTTCAAGGCACCAGTTCCAGCCAGCTAAGTCTTGCGATCAACGGATCAACTCTGACTCTTTCTGGACTCCAGGTGCCGAACAAGATGACATTTCCACTGACGCTTGAACTACTTGGCAGTGTTTCACTGGACAATGCAACGATCGGGAACTTCGACACCGGAACCTACGTAATCCAGCCCAACACCTCTAGGAGTATCAGTATCTCAATCCCTCTGAGCTTTCAATCATTATTGAAGGACTCAAGAGCTCTTCAGATGGCGGCATTTAATTCGACGGACCTTTCAATCAACACGACGATTTCCGCACACATGGTCCCACTGCTCGGAATCAACATCACCAAAGCAGCAAATACCACCGCGGGGCCGATTCTCGGGGGATTGAGTGAAAGTATCAATACTAACGCCATCAAGGTTTCACCTGATGGAAAAAGTGTTCTAGTGCCGCTTGTTCTCACGTGGCAAAATACCTCTCCACTCTCGGGAGGAGAGTTTTGGCTTAATGCGAATGTAACCCAGATGCCTGGCAAGCCGCTCGGTAATTACGGATCGGCTAACGGGCCACTCAACTTTACTTCGGGTCAGAACCAGCAATCATTTGAGCTGAATCTTCCAATCAGCGATTTCAGCGGAAAGAATCTTCCGAGAGGAATGTACTCAATTGAAACTGCCTTGAGCCAATCGTCTTCGTCTCAACCATTCCTGAAAATCAACAAATCAGTAAGCGTGTAGAGAAAAATGACAAGGAAAATATTCGGCATAGACCTTGATGTCTTCCTTACCAGGACATCCTACGCCGTATTCTACGGCTTCCTTACTATCATTATCTTCTATGAGCTTCCCAACATATTTCTGAAGCAGTACAGCGCCAGTCTTCCAAATCTCCCGATGGACAATGAGTCCCTGTTTGTATCGTACGCGATTCTAATTACGATTCTGAGCGGTCTACAGATGATTTTCAAAGACCACCTTGTTGGAGATGCTGCGGCAATTTCAAACGGAATTGCCCAGATATCGTATATTTTCATTCTTACTAACGGTGGCTTGATAACGGAAACGCTGTCCGGGGTGAGAGTCTCATTGGACTTTCGAACAGTAATTTATCTGATGATGCTGCCCTCGGCGCTCTCGATAATTTCATCTGTAATTTCGGCAAGTTCGCGATCTTCTGTAACTTCGTCAACCATTGTCGAAGTTCGGTTAGACTAGGATACGGTTACCTTCTCAAAGTTACATCTTAATCAGAAGATCAGCGACGTAGCCGAATTCTTTAGTGATACTTAGGAAATTGGCGTGTTCTTCCCAGTTGCGGTGTCTGAGAAGAGATAGAAGGTGAAAAACATACAGCAGATTATAGCTGCGAAACCGATAGCAGGTCTTGAGACGAAAAATATGACCGAGAGGAGCACCGCCCAGAGAAAGACTGTGATAAATTCGTTTGATTGGTGAATCTTCATTGTTTGCTCAAACACGCACTTCTTACACAGAAGATGCGTGTCCTAGTTAATCATCCCCGCATTGTTTGCACAAAAGACAGGCAATCATTTCTGCAAAATGCCAATAAAATGGGAGACGGGGAACTGAAGAGCCTATTCCCCGCATTTTATTGTAGCTTTACGCACGGTTACGAACTAGGCGTCTTCTACGAGAACGTCTGTCACGCTGGCAGCGTGTATTCCGTAAAGTCGTAGAAACTC
The DNA here is from genome assembly GCA_013288145.1 of Nitrososphaerota archaeon. The sequence continues at coordinate 6,209 of JABDCJ010000006.1, forward strand.
CTTGGCAGCTTCTCGTCCATTTTTCGCATGGATGTCAGCGTCCAGAATGCACCAGAATCTTCTTTGTTGCTTACCGTGAACCTTCTTTTGGGATTTCTTCATGTCTTCTAAAGGACCGTTGAAGATATATTCAGATTTGTGAACGTGAAATACAGATTCAAGTTACGGGAAAAAAGCTAAGGCTCGCCGGGTTGCAGCCAGATTTCGTTTCCATCCGGGTCCTCGATCATTGCAAACGAGCCCCAGGGAGTTTTAGTGAGCTCCTTGCTAAATTTTACTCCCTTAGTTTTTAGACGATTGTACTCACCTTCGATATCATCGGAGTATAGTGCGATCCCAGAGTTGCCTGGCTCAACCTCGTACCGGTCGGATTGGCAAAGGTGAATTTTCCAGTCCGCTCCTTCCGAACCGACCGTTATCCAGTGCTCGTCTTCCATTGATGCAGTCAACCCCAGTTTGTCTTTGTACCATTCTGCTGATTTTTTCGCATCCTTAACGACCAGTGCCACACTGAAATTCTTGTTTACCATCTAGGATTCGCGATTACGAAAAGATCGTGGATGTCTAATAAGCCATTATCTCAGACAGTTCGGCATGATCTACGAATTCAATCCGTCAACTATAGTCTTCGCAAGCTTTTCGCTGATCTGCGCGACCTGTGCAATCTCTTCTGGCGCCGCTCTTTTCACAGCTTCGACCGATCCAAAGTGCGCGAGAATATTTCTCTTTCTTTTCTCGCCGATTCCGGCTATATCATCCAGCTTTGATTTGGTGATGTGTCTGCTCCTGAGCTTTCTGTGATAGGTGATTCCGAACCTGTGAGCTTGATCTCGTATGTGCTGGAGTATGTGGAGTGCCTCGGAATCCCGCGGTAGTTTTATCGGGCGCATCCGGGACGGAGTGAAGACGAGCTCCTCCTTCTTTGCAAGCGCTACAGTTGGTATGCCAAAAACTCCATCCGAGTGCATTCGGTCCAAAGCGGCATTCAAGTGACCGCGACCTCCATCTATTATGACGAGGTCGGGCGGTTCTCTTGCAAATGGATGTTTATTTTCCGGATCCTTCGGTTCGGTCAATCTCTTGAATCTGCGGCTGATCATCTCAGCCATCATGGAATAGTCGTCGATTCCCTGAACGGTCTTGATCTTGAACTTCCTGTATTGACCCTTGTCAGGAAACCCGTCCAGAAAAACGGTCATCGCGCCGACTGCCTCGTCTCCTCGAATATTCGAAATGTCAAAGCACTCGATTCTCCTTGGTAGGTGATCAAGATCTAGTTTCTCCTTGATGTCTTTCAGTGCGCGCAGCCTCTCCCTCTTTTTTACGTCCCCCTTCGATTCCTGTTCTTTGAGGACGAGCTGTGCATTGTCCTGTGCGAGTTTCATTAAACGTCCGTTTTCTTCACTGGAGTCTGCCGTCACGATTTTCGCTGAGACTCGATCTGAAGACTCTCCTTCTGTCGTCACCGAAGCTGCCCGGATCATTTCTTCGATTTCGGCTGAATCACTTAACTCGGTGGGGACAATAATTTCGTGCGGAAATTCGTGGCCGACCAGAGCTTCGGTCGAGGAGTAGTGCTGCTTTATGAAAGCACTGACTATTTCTGAATCTGGCACCTGCTCGCTGACAACGTCGAGAATGTACTTCTCGCGCCCGACTACGTTGCCCTGCCGGACTTGAAACACTATTGCAGCAGCCGTCCTTTTGATCTCTGAATTCTCCTCTGCCTCGTCGCCGATGTCTCGAGCAATTGTGACAATGTCCTTGTCCCTGTCTTTCTGACTGGGGAAGGCAATCCGTTGTTTTAGGGCAGTTGCTTCGAGCGATCTAATTTCGTTTCTGATCTTGGATGCCCTCTCATATTCCTGCAGTTCAGAAGCTTTCCACATATCGTCGTACATGACCTTTGAGAGCTTCACCAGCTTTCCGCCGAGAAAGAGCTCGAATTTTTTCACGTCATCGGAGTACTCCCTCTCGGTAACGGCGAAAATGCACGGCGCCTTGCAGAGCCCTATGTGATAATCTATGCAAGAGCGGAATTTTTTCTCCCAGTTAAGAGGGAGAGTGCATCCGCGAATCGGGAAAATTTTTCGGAGGTACTTTACAGTCCTCCTTGCAGCCCTCACGTTCGCATAGGGTCCAAAGTACCTCGAGCCATCATCCTCCACGCGTCGAGTTACCAAAACCCTGGGGACGGGTTCGCTGGTGATTTTTATGAATGGATAGCTCTTGTCATCTTTCAGCCGGATGTTGTACTTCGGCTTGTATCGCTTGATCAGGACGTTCTCGAGAATGAGAGCTTCCAGTGGTGAAAGCGTAAAGATATAATCGGCACTCTTTATCTGATCTTTCAGATTCTGACCAATGGGATCTTCGAATCTCGGCCTGAGATGCGCGAGAACCCGCCCTCTGATTGAAGTTGCCTTGCCGACATAAACCGGATCTCCTTCCGAGTTCTTCAGGATGTATACTCCCGCTCTCTCGGGGAGTTTGTCGAAACTATCCAGTGGTGTGGAGATCGCTTGCAGTGGTTGTGATAGTTTCAACAAGGTTGTTTCGTTCCTGTCCTTCCACTTCATCTTTGGTTTTAATTAGGGCACTGCTCGGCTGGGGAAGCATCTTCCGGAGGAACTGCGCGGTATAAGAATTATCAACCATCGCGACTTCTTCCGGTGTTCCTTCAGCCACAACTATTCCGCCACGCTCGCCACCCTCCGGGCCGAGATCTATTATCCAGTCCGCAGTCTTGATCACGTCCAGATTGTGCTCAATCACAATCGCGCTGTTTCCCGCATCCGTGAGCCGCTGGAGCACGCTCAGCAGCTTTTTGATATCCTCAAAATGCAGCCCGGTCGTCGGTTCATCAAGCAGGTAAAGCGTTTTCCCGGTGGGCCTCTTTGAGAGCTCCGAGGCGAGCTTTATCCTCTGCGCCTCTCCACCGGAAAGTGTAGTCGCAGACTGTCCGAGTTCTACGTAGCCGAGACCTACATCATTCAAGGTTTCGAGCTTTCTCCTGACTCGCGGGATGTTCTCAAAAAACTGGAGTGCTTCCTCGACTGTCATTTCAAGAACTTCGGAAATGTTCTTGCCCTTGTATCTGATTTCTAGTGTCTCACGGTTGTACCGTTTGCCCTTGCAAACTTCGCAGGGAACATAAACATCGGGCAGAAAGTGCATCTCGAGCTGGATAATGCCGTCGCCTTCACATGCCTCGCACCTACCGCCCTTGACGTTAAAGCTGAAACGACCTGGTTTGTATCCACGTGAAATTGCGTCCGGCAGCTTCGTAAAAAGATCCCTGACATCAGTAAATAGACCCACGTAAGTTGCGGGATTCGATCTTGGAGTCCTTCCTATTGGCGACTGATCGATGATGATCGCCTTATCGATATTTTCAGTTCCCAGAATCTTGTCGTGTAGTCCGGGCTTGTCGCGGGAGGAGTAAAGCAGCTGGGCTAGCGACCTGTAAAGAATGTCGTTTACAAGCGAACTCTTTCCGGAGCCGGATACTCCTGTAATGCAGACGAATATTCCAAGTGGGAAGGACACATCGATGTTGCGTAGATTGTTTTCCCTCGCGCCTTTTACTACAAGTGCGCGGGACGACTTGGTTCTTCTTCTTTCCGGGACTGGTATCGTGCGCACGCCGGAAAGATACTGCCCGGTTATAGATTCGGGATTGCGCGCGATTTCATCCGGAGTCCCTGTCGCGACGACATAACCTCCGTGCATCCCCGCACCGGGACCGAGATCAACTACAAAATCAGATTCGCGAATAGTCTCCTCGTCGTGCTCAACCACGAGCACAGTGTTTCCAATTTCCCGAAGAGCTTTGAGAGTTGCGATTAGTTTCCTATTGTCTCGCTGGTGAAGTCCTATCGAGGGCTCGTCCAAAATGTAGAGTACGCCCACCAAGCTTGAACCGATCTGTGTTGCGAGCTGGATGCGCTGCGCTTCCCCACCCGAAAGTGATGCTGCTGCGCGATCCAGCGTAATGTAATCAAGACCAACATTCATGAGGAATGTAAGGCGAGCTCTTATCTCCTTCAATATCTGGGCTGCGATGACAGTTTCCTTTTCCGAGAGTTCCAAGTTAGAGAAAAACTGGATCGCCTGCCTGACCGAGAGTCGTGATGCGTCGGAGATCGATTTTTCATTAACGGTTACGGCCAGTATCTCGGGTTTGAAGCGCTCGCCGTTGCACGACGGGCATTTTTGATTGCTCATGTAGCGAGAGTACCATTCTTTCATGTACTCGGAGTCAGTCTCCATGTACCTCCTCTCTAGCTGCGGTAGGATCCCCTCCCACCGGTCGTAGTTGTTCCAGTGGTGAAATCGCGTTTGTTTAGGGCGCTCAGCACCAGGATCGGAGCCGTAAAACAGAGTCGCCGTCTCTTCCTTCCGCAACTTGTTGACCGGCACGTTAACACGGAAACCGTACCGCCTTCCCATCGATTCTAGGTGCTGCATAGACCAGCTGTCGGTGCTGCCCATGGTTACGATTGCTCCGTCGATAATTGATAGTGAGCGGTCGGGAATGACGAGATCTGGATCCATGTTCAGAAGATAACCCAGCCCGAGGCATTGCTTACACGCTCCGAAGGGACTGTTGAACGAAAACATTCTGGGAGATAGCTCTTCCAGAGAGAAACCGCACGTCGGACAAGCCATCGCTTCGCTGAGAACGACCTCCTTCGACTTGTCCTCGTTAACGTCGAAGACAATCGTGCCCTTGGAAAGACTAAGCGAAGTCTGGATCGAGTCCGCGAGCCTCTTTTCAATCCCGGGCTTGACTACGATTCTATCGACGACTACCTCTATAGTGTGCTTTTTGTTTTTCTCCAGATCCAGCTTATCATCCGGATCGTCGAGCTCCCTAATCTTTCCATCGACTCTGACGCGCGAATACCCTTGCTTGTTAAGGTTCTTGAAAATGTCTTTGTGCTCGCCCTTCTGCGCCTTGATCACCGGAGCAAGCACTTGGATCTTCGTCCCTTCTTTGAGCTTCATGATCTGATCGACCATCTGCTCGACCGTCTGCTTTGCGATCACCTTGTGACAGTTCGGACAGTGTGGTATACCGATTCTCGCGTACATTAGGCGAAGATAGTCGTGGATCTCCGTCACTGTCGCAACCGTAGACCGTGGATTCTTTGCAGCGGTTCTCTGCTCTATCGAAATCGCGGGCGAAAGTCCCTCGATGTAATCGACGTCTGGCTTCTCCATCTGCCCAAGAAACTGCCGTGCGTAGGCTGATAGGGACTCGATGTAACGGCGCTGACCCTCGGCGTATATAGTGTCAAAAGCAAGCGAGGATTTTCCTGATCCGGATAGACCCGTCAGAACTACAAATTTGTCACGGGGAATGTCCAAGTTGATGTTCTTGAGGTTGTGCTGCCGAGCGCCTCGAATCACGATTTTATCCTTGGATCTCACGGGTGCAAAGCCGGAAGCGCCATGGATTTCATCGTGATTCTCAATTTCCACTGGAAAAAATTCACCACTTCAACGATAATTAATTGCAGAAAAGCTTTCTAAAGCCAGAGACGGAGCTCCCGCATTGCAATTAACTCTTTTGCTTTAGAGAAATGAGCGCAGAGATGAGTATAGAATGGTCTGCCAAGAGATACCTGTTTTTCTGAGTAAAATCGTAGAATACGATCCTTTTTCTCGGCAGGTTACGGATGATTGCGAAAAATACAAATCGCTCTCTGACTTTGCGGAGTCCACGGGTCCGTTCGATGTCTGGCTGAAAGATTCCGCAAAGTCAATAACCGGAATAGATCTTGGGTTGCCTAGAAATGATCGGTTCCCGAAACGCTAATGTCTTTTGGATTTTAGAGAAACTCTTTCAAAACCACATATGGGAAAGGACTTGGGTGTCTAGTCAATATGATGATCCTGCCACAATTCGGAATCTTCGCACAGGGAACGCATGCGCACTATTTTCTGGAATTCGACATTCGCGCGGGAGTGTCTCCGGATACTATGGTAAAGTCTATCCGGCGTTTACGAGGTCCAGATGTTTCGGCCGGCGGTGTAAATTTTGTAATAGCCTTTGGACCAAGGGTATGGCGCGAAATATCAAACGGCCCAATGCCGGAATCGCTGGGGGATTTCGAGGAAATCAATGGCAAGGATGGATGCAAAGCACCTGCCACGCAGCACGATGCTTGGGTGTGGATAAGCGGCAGCTCTCCTGATGTCGTGTGGGATCACGCTCGGGCGTCCGTTCTAGCGGCCTCAGACGTTTCAGAAGTGAAAGCGGAGCTTCCCGGATTTACGTATCGCGACAGCAGGGACGAAACAGGCTTTATTGATGGAACCGCCAATCCCGATCTACTTCATGCGCCCGATGTCGCCCTGATTCCTCAGGGTCAGCCGGGAGAAGGAGGTAGTCATGTCCTCGCGATGCGCTGGGTACACGATCTTGATTCATTCAACAAACTTACCATCAAGGACCAACAGGACGTAATAGGCAGAACGAAACCCGACAGCATCGAACTTTCAGACGAAGTAAAGCCGAAAACGGCGCACATCGCTCGGGTCTCGGTTGAAGTTTTCGGTTCTGAGATTGAAATCTTCCGCCGCAGTGTACCTTATGGTATAACGAAAGAATATGGGTTGAACTTTATCGCATTTAGTGCAGATCCTTCGCGGTATCGCCGGATGCTTGAACGAATGTTCGGGCTCAGCGGTGATGGATTGAGCGACCGACTGCTCGACTATTCAAGGCCGGTAAGCGGAGCGTACTACTTTGCGCCATCCCTCAACGTACTGAATGAACTTTCGCAATCCTGATTTTTTTAGGCGTTAAGCTATCCCACTATCCGAGCTTGTTTGCACTAGCCTATTGTGATTCCAAAAACCGATCTTATGAGCAATCCGAAAAGGAACAGCGCGGCGCTTGCTCCGAGCATGATCCCGGCGAGCTCGCCAAAGTCCCGGAGAAAATGGCTCTGCGAAACGACAGAGTTGTAATAGCTAACAAACGCGATTATGAATATCGCAAGGATGATCGAAACGCCGATTGCAATTTCCTGGCTTGACGTGAAGAAATATGGGGCAGCTAGGACGATCGCGTTGATAAAGTACGAGACGCCGGTGAAGACTGCCGAAATTGCGGCCGACCCCTGAAATCCCTGTTTTGCTTGCGCATACGCAGCTGAAGCCATCGCGATTGAAGCAGCTGCACCCGCGACGATTCCCGCAAGGCCCGTTATCTCGGTCGAGTGGTAGATTCCGAGCGAACCCGCATGGATGCCAGAAATCTCGACAATAGCATCCGCAAGCCCGAGGATGATGAACGAGATATACTTTAGATAACGTCCCTGCATCTGCTCCATGAACGTGTTTTCATGCTCTTCCTCGTCCCTCACCATTTCGTCAAACTGGCGCTGGTCAGCTTCTGGAATAGAATCCTTTACACTGCGGTACTTCTTGATGACCGAGGTCTCATGCTTTTCCAGGTACTTGATCGCAAAAGAGTAGCCGAAGATCAGTCGGAGAAAGAGAGTGAGGTAAATTGTGGTTGAACTCGGAGCGACCTTCGAGTTAGGCGGCATGTATTTCTTCCAGAACTGATAATGCCTGTATTCCGTCGCAGAAAGAGTAGTCAGAATCTCTTTCATCTTTGGATCTTTCGTTCTGGAGCTCTCCGAAAGTCGCTTGTAGACGAGATAATCCGTGTACTCGTCACCTGTACTTTCCCGCGCGACCTGGGAGAGGGTTGTTGTGGCTGCCATTTTCGAGCGAGAAGTTTTCTTAGCTCAGAGGCATGCTTATCTGTTTTTTCTTTCCATTCTCAATAGTCATTCATATCAGCGAGATTTATCTTTGGCCTTCAGAAGCGATCTGATCCTGTCACGGATCTTCGCGGCGACTTCGAACTCCAAGTTATTGGCCGCGATCTTCATCTGCTCTTCCAGTTCCGAAATAAGTTTCGGAAATTCGGGCGAATCCATTTTCATTTGTGATTTAGAGATCTCCTCTTCAATCTGTTCAGTCTCGGCGAAGAGTGCGCGTATTTCCTTTCGGACAGTCTCAGGCGTGATGTTATTCTCCTTGTTGTACTGCGCTTGAATTGCCCGGCGCCTATTTGTCTCGTCGATTGCGCGCTTCATTGAATCCGTTACCTGATCTCCGTACATTATCACCTGACCCGCAGCGTTCCTCGCGGCCCGTCCGATAGTCTGAATCAGCGCAACGTCGGAGCGCAGGTATCCTTCTTTATCTGCGTCCAGTATTGCGACGAGGCTGACCTCGGGTAAGTCCAATCCCTCTCTAAGCAGATTGATGCCTACGAGAACGTCGTATTCACCCAGCCTGAGATCCCTAAGAAGCTCGATCCGTTTTAGAGTTTCAACCTCTGAATGGATGTAACGCACTTTGATTTTCAAGTCTTCAAGGTACTCTGAAAGATCTTCGGCCATCCTTTTTGTAAGAGTTGTAACGAGCACGCGTTCGTTTCTTTCAACGCGCTTTCTGATTTCTCCGATTAGATCGTCGATCTGAGTTTTAGCCGGTCGTACGAGGATTTCCGGATCGACCAGGCCGGTCGGCCTAATGATCTGTTGAATGACTTGATCCGCTTTCGACATCTCGTACTGTGCCGGGGTAGCGGACGTATAGATCACCTGATTCATTTTTAGGGCAAACTCGGAGAAAAACAGCGGACGGTTGTCGAAGGCAGAAGGTAGCCTGAATCCATAACTGACCAAGTTTTCTTTTCTCGAGCGATCGCCTTCGTACATCGCTTTTATCTGCGGGACTGCCATGTGGCTCTCGTCAATAAACGTGACATAGTCTTTCGGAAAATAGTCGAGCAGGCAGTAAGGAGTGTCGCCGGGCTGTCTTCCAGTAAAGTAAAGCGAGTAGTTCTCGACGCCAGTGCAATAGCCGGTTTCGCGAAGCATCTCCATATCGAATTTCGTCCTCTGCTCAAGTCTCTGCGCCTCGACAAGTTTGCCCTGGCTTCTTAGCTCTGCAAGCCGGGTGTCGAGCTCAAACTCTATTTCTTTTATCGTTCCATCGAGGCGGTCTCCCACAACCGTGTACTCTGTTGCCGGGTAAATGATCGCTTCATTTCTCTTCCTGATCGCCTTACCTGTCAGCCCATCTACCTCAGTTATTTTTTCCACTTCGTCGCCGAAGAAATCGATCTTCATTACGTTCTCGCTGGCGGTTGCGATCTCTAGGGTGTCGCCCTTCACTCGGAATTTACCGCGAGAAAGCTGAAAATCGTTTCGCTGATACCTGATTGCGACGAGCTTTCTCAGGAGCACGTCCCGGTCAATTGCCTGTCCAGGAAAGATGCCAACCACGTTGTCACGAAAATCATCCGGGGCACCGAGACCGTAAATGCAGCTTACACTTGCAACGACTATCACATCCCGTCGCGAGACCAGTGCTTGCATTGCTCGCTGTCTTAATGTTTGAAGGTCTTCATTGACGGAGGTGTCTTTCTCGATGTAGAGGTCCTGCTGTGGCACGTATGCTTCGGGCTGATAATAGTCGTAGTAGCTCACAAAATACTCCACTGCGTTCGTGGGAAAAAATGCCCTAAACTCGCTTGTCAGCTGGGCGGCCAGGGTTTTGTTTGGAGATATTACCAGAGCCGGCCGCTGCAGGTTTTGAATGACGTGAGCCATAGTAAGGGTCTTTCCGGTACCTGTAGCACCGAGCAAGACTTGATGCTTCATTCCGCGGCGAATGCCTTCAGTGAGCTTTGCAATCGCATTGGGCTGATCGCCCTTTGGTGTGTATTCGTGGGTGATTTCGAAACCGCGAGATCGTCCAGGTTCTGAATCAGACTTGAGAGTTGTCGTCAAGAACTTAACCGCCTAATTCTTTTTGGTGATCTGTTCTCGGCGTTGGATGGGTCCGCCTTCTGAGGCGTCCTTGATTCTCGAAAGAGCTTCTCGCGTTCCCTTACGAACGTGTCCTATTATGAACGGAGTCAACAGCCAATAGATTCCTGTAAATCGAATATTCCAATCGACTGTGAGTTTTTGTTGGTTGCCATTCAGAGGATCAACTTTCAGGTACTTGATTCCTTCTGTGATCCCCTTGATGTACTGGGTTTCAATTTCACTCTGAGGTTTTAAGATCACTTTTTGTAAAATTGGATGATTTCCAAAATTCTGGTAAATCTCTCTGTTGATTACATTGCCATCTTTTGAAATGTTTCTAACTTTTCTCGTGCCCCACCAGTATTCCGCTTCGTCGTCAACGTCGGATATGACCTCCCATAAACGGTCAAGTGATGAATTAATCTCAATAGTTTCAACAATTTTCGGCAATATTCTATCCCCCTCTTTTCCCTTTCAGTTTCGTTCTTCCATCAAAAAAAAATCTTTGCTTTGTGAAAGTGATTGCTACGAGTAATGATTAACAACTTAAGTTAGTCTCAAATCGAATCTGATTTCGCTTTGAGCAAAGGGAAACAGTACGAGAATCCAATACCCACTGTAGATATCGTGGTCAGGAAGGGTAATCTGATACTGTTAGAGCAGAGAGGGCGTGAACCTTTCGAGGGGATGCGGTGCTTACCCGGCGGTCATGTCGATAACGGTGAAACTGTCGAGAGTGCTGCGCTGAGGGAGCTCAAGGAGGAAACTGGAGTCGATGCAAAGCTCGTGGGATTACTGGGGGTCTTTAGCGATCCAAATCGAGATCCGCGCGGGCACAGGATTAGTACCGTCTTTATAGCAGACTGGATACACGGAGATCCTGTCGGTGCTGATGATGCAAAAAGCGCGGAATGGATTAGCGAGTCTGAACTTAGAAATCCAAACTTTGGAATTGCCTTCGATCACGGTCTAGTCCTTCAGGATTATTTCAGGTGGAAAGATTCTCCGACGGAAACATACTGGTCTTCCAAAGAATCTAGACGCTAGACCTTCTCGGCGCTTTCCCACATCTCCTCGATCGAGTTGCGCGTGGATCGGGCAAAGGATGCGTTCCTCACCCAGATAGCGATCGCGTGATTGATTTCCTCGGACAGCGGATCCGGCACTCCAATTAGGACGTCGTCGCGGTCGGTGACCATCATGTCGAAAATTACATTGTCTGACTTGCGAATCTGGGCATTTGCGGACCTTGCCTGGTCAAGATCGTCTTTGGAGATTCTCACGTTCGTCGGAGCAACGATTCTGATTCGCCTCTTTGGAGGTTGGCTCTTGGAAAACTCGAGCAATATTGGGATAAAAAATTCCTTGGCTTCAACCGCTCTCTTTGCGATGAGGATCACATCTTTGGAATCTTCTAGAAGTTCTGCGAACTTGTTAGCTATGGTGTTGAACCCCTTTAACACAGAAATCTCGGAATTTGAAGAGTCCGTTCCCTCTGACGAATTAGTTCGCAACTGCGGCAGGAGATCGGTAAGACGGCTTTCTGCATCCGCGCGCCTTTTTTGATCCTCCGAGAACTGGATCTCAAACTGCCTTGTCCGTCCCTTGAGTGCTTGTTTCGGTGGAATTGCGAGAAAGCTTTCATCTTTCTTCAAGGCAAACCCCTTGGACATCAAGCTCTCAAGCGTGTCATAGACTCGTGGCAGGGGGATCGTTGCGCTGGAGGAAAGCTGCTTTGTGCTCTGGCCGCCGAGCCTGAGAAGGGAGATGTAAGCACGAGCTTCATAACTTGAGAGCTTGAAGTACTCCTTCAGCGAGCTCTCTATCTCTTGAAGCGACGGTGACGTTTCTTTGGTCAAGTATTGTCATCAAACGGCAGCTTTGGCCGGAAGAAGAGATTCAAGCGCCCTGTCATCGATAGGTCCTGCAGCGACTATTGATAGCTGATCGAGTTTCACGTACTTCTGGAACAAGCTCAGGATCTCCTCGCTCGAAACGCGATCGAGTATTGCAGGGTATCTCTCGAGGTAGTCCAATCCAAGATTATTGTACTCAATGTCGTGGAGAATTGCAACTCTTTCAACCGATGTGTCAAGAGAAATGGAGAGCGATCCGAGGGAGTTTCTCTTCGCGGTTTCTAGCTCCTTTTGCGGGATCGGCTCGGTTGTAATCCTCGCCACTTCCTGAAAGATTCCTTCGGCGGCCCTTCCGAGGTTGGTTGGATTTACTCCCGCGAAAACACCGAACAATCCGGAAAAGAGCTTGGATTGTAGTGCACTGAAACTATAGTAGGCGAGACCACGCTCCTCGCGGACATTTTTTCCCAAACGGCCGTACAGTCCCAGCCTGCCCAGAACCAAGTTTCCCAAATTCAGAGGATAGTAACCTCGAGATGATCGCGGAACCGCCTTTAGTCCCATCGCCAGGTCGACCTGCGTCTTGTGCTTCATCTGAACAGCCGATGCTTTATCCGGAGCATTTTCCTTGCTCTCCCTGTACGAAAATTTAGCCCCAGTTCCTTTCTTCCAGCTTGAGAATATCTTGTCAATCTTTGCCCTAACTAGATCAAACTCGTATCCGCCGGTCATCGCTATTACCAGCCTATCTGGATGGTAATTTTCATCGTGGAATCGGGAAAGATCGTTCTTTTCTAACTTGGCAAGCTCATCCTGTCGACCCAGAGGATCTCTTCCGTACACTTCGTCTCTCCCAAATACAAGCTCTACAAGGCGCCGGTACGCAGCAGATCTTGTGTCATCCTCTTCGGCCTTGATTTCAGCGATAATCTCGTTTCTAGCCTGAATTATCTCGCTTTCCGGGAAAGAGGGGTGCATCAGGCAGTCACCAATGATCTCGAGCACGTCCTCGAGCACTCCATAGTAGCATCTAGACGAAAAATAGACCGACTCGTCGCGATTCTCAAAACTCAGCGTTGCCCCGGATTCCTCAATTTTTTGCGATATCTGGGATGCAGAGAGGGACTTTGTTCCTCTCATGAGGAGCCTTGAAGCTAGTTCGGCTGCCCCAAATGATCCCGGACGGTCGCACATGGCGCCGGCTTTGATGCTGCCGGATATCGCAACGGTCTCGTTTTCTCGTACTTCGTTGCTCAACAGAGCTATACCATTTTCAAACAGTTCCCGCTTCAGTTCCACGCGGCCAAGAGTATTTCGCGTTTCTTCAGACAATACTCGTTTCTCCTCCGTTCACCGCGTTAAATTCGCCGACGATTCGATTTTTCTCGGTGAGATAGTGTTTTGCAACTCTCTGAATTTCCGCCGGAGTAATCTGAAGAGATTTTTCTACTAAAGAGTCTCCGAGATTTCTACTCTGAATTCTCTCCATGTAACCTATCGACAGGGCTTGCAGACCTATCCCGTCGTTTTCGTATGCGTGCCACGCCCTGATCTGATTTGACGCTACTTTCATTTCATCGTCGTTAGGAGGTACGTCCCGCAAGCGATCTATCTCGGAAAAGAATGCTTCCTTTGCAACCTTTGTCTTGATATCCTGATTCAAAGTTAGATCAAAGTAGAGCAAATTCGGGTCAATGTTCACAGGGAAGTATGTGTTGACCTCGCTTGCAATGTTTCCCTCCACGAGCCGTTTGTACAATCTGTTTGTCCTTGGCACAAATCTGTCCCCAAAAAAGCCTATCAAGCCGTGCCAGCCTCCAAGAACTGCCGAGAGCGTGATTAACGCTGGTGCGTCCTCGTGTGTAATCTCCGGGACGTGATACGCGATGCTCAGATAGTTGAGAGTCCCGGGTTCGATCAATTTTGTGGATCGTTCGCCTTTCTGCGGAAGCTCCTTGAAGGGGATTTTGTTTGGAATTTTCACGCCAGCGGGGATTTTAGAAAACAGCCTTTTGATCTCAGCTGACGTCGAGCTAGCTTCGAAATTGCCGCAGACGACCAGAATCGCGTTGTTGGGATGGTAGAACTTTCTGTAGTGACTATAGAGATCGTCTCTCGTCATATTCTTGAGGTCATTTTTCCAACCGATGACAGGCCACATGTACGGGTGCTGGTGAAATGCTTCAGAAAAAATCTCTTCCCTGACCTGGTATTGTGGATAGTTCTCGCTTCCTTCGCGTTCCGAGATGATTACTTGTCTCTCGCTCTCGACTTCGGCCGGATCGAAGGCGGAGTTCGCCATCCTCTCGGACTCGATGAACAAGCCGAGGTCCAGTCTCTCTTTTGGAAGAGTTTCGTAGTAAGCTGTAACGTCATGGTCGGTAAAGGCGTTGTTTCGGCCCCCTTCATTGCTGACGAGAGTGTGAACCTCGCCCTTGCCTAATTTTCCTCCTCCCTTGAAGAGCATGTGCTCGCACCAGTGCGAGGAGCCCGTGGTTCCCATCTTCTCATTCCTCGATCCCACTTTGTAAAAGATCCAGGTCGAGACAACGCTCGAAGTCGCTACGGGTTTGAGGATAACCTGAAGTCCATTTTCAAGAGTAAATTCCTGAATTCCGTCCAGTAAGTGGAAAGAAGCTTGCAAAATTTCGTTGTCACTACTTCAAGAAGAGAAATGCAAGAACTGTCCGTATAATAGTTTCAGGATTTGTTATTGAAAATCGTGATTGCGATTAGATCGATGGGGCACAATGCTAAAAAACAGGAATTGAACCGAGTGAGCTCTGTCACACTAATAGTATGCCGACCCTTATTCCGAAAAAGATCTTCCTCACCAAAGGGGTGGGCAGGCACAAGGAGAGGCTTGCCAGTTTTGAGCTTGCGCTGCGTGATGCCGGAATTGAAGCATTCAACCTCGTAACTGTTTCAAGTATTTTCCCGCCAAGATGCAAGGTTGTCACAAAAAAGGAGGGGTTGACTGAACTTTCTCCGGGCCAGATTTTGTTTCTGGTGCTCAGCAGAATTGCTACAAACGAGCCAAACCGATTGATCGCCGCGTCTGTCGGACTAGCTATTCCGCAGGATCGAAATACGTACGGGTATCTCTCTGAGCACGAAGATTACGGCGAAACCGAAGAGAAAGCCGGTGATTACGCTGAGGATCTGGCGGCGTCTATGCTCGCCTCGACTCTGGGGATCCCATTCAACCCGGACCAAAGCTACGACGACAAGAAGGAGAGCTGGAAGATTTCCGGAAAAATCGTAAAGACAACCCACATTACGCAATCGGCCGAGGGTGACAAGAATGGACTATGGACGACCGTGATTGCTGCTGCCGTCTTGTTGACATAAACTTCCTCTTACGTGGTTCGTAAGTTCCTGTCCGTCTCGTCAGGCTCTTTTTGCGACGCCCTCTTGGTTCACTCGCTTCTCCACTTTTACTTCGCCACTGGAAAACATCGCGATTATTGTTGTGAAGCTTAGTACCTTGGAAATAGCGTTCAGAGTAAATGAGATCGGGTTAGATGGATAGGAGAAGCCTTCAAGGGCCCAGACGGCGAAAACCAGAAACATTGCTGCCAGCGAGTAAAGCGAGTACTTTGTTATCGCTGTCCTCTTTGAAAACAGGAGCAACGCAAGCGTCGTAAATATCACCGTGAAAAGTGGGCCGAAGAAAATTATGATGCCCAGCGCCCCAATTTTCAACAGAGGAATAACGATCAAATCGAAGGGGAATTCAAAGACCATCGGCCCTGCCACGGCGCCGATGAACCCATTGCCGAGAGCAGAAAGAGTTCCTCCCTTGCGTGTAGCATATGCGAGATAAGCGAAGGTACACACTGCAGATGCGAGAGTTATCGGTAGTATTGGCCCCGTCGATGGAGCGTTGTGAGTTTTCTCAGAAATAACGCGAATGACTGCGAGAAAGAAAAGGATGGGAATTATCCAAATAATTACAATGATTACTTTTGCGATTCTGCCTGGATGGGGAAGTTGAATCGACTTTTTCATTCTTCGTGCTGCTAGCATGAGTCCGATTGCAACGAGGCTCAATAGGAGCGCGAGGAGAACTGTTCGTGGTTCAGTATACGGTGTCCAAGCGCCCCCAATTGTTGCGAGGCGAGCCGTCGATGGAATTGCCAGTGTCATACCGCGACGAAGTGATTACACGAAGGAAAAATAAGTATGGTGGTCATACTTCCATACTAGTTTGAAATATGGATGTTGGAAATCTTTACCTTTCCATGCCGTGAGAGATTGAAAGGTGATGCTCGAAGCTTCTGATCTCGTGAACGTTGAACGCCTCAATTCGGTTTTTTGCAACAAGACACATTGGGCACGGCATAGCTATGTTCTCGACGTGGGTGTTGGAGAATACCAAATCTGATCTTCCGGTACAGATCTCGGCTCCTGTCCTAAATAAATCATGTATGAAAGATGTCGCTATATTTCGAAACGAGAATACTTTACCGTTGATTACATTTCGTTTTCCACATAGATTTTCTTGACTTCTGCAGCTACTCTTTCGATCGCTTCGCGGCCATTCGGGAAAAAACTTGGGAGCTGCATAAAGCCATGAACCATTCCAGGATAGTCCAAAAGAAGCGTCTTTACGCCTGACTGCTCTAATTTCTTGGCGAACTCTAGATCCTGCTCGCGAAGGGGATCGCATTCTGCCGTGACAACTATTGCTCTCGGCAGACCTCGAAGATCACCGTAAGCGGGCGAGACGAGTGGATTTTTCATCTCCGAATCGCTTTTCACGTAATACCTACCGAACCACTCCATCGCCTCTTTCGAAGGGCCGAACTTGTCTTTCGAGTACTTTGTCATGTCGCTCGTAAGATCTGTAACTGGATAGATCAGCAGCTGTGCCGCAATCAGGGGGCCGTTCTTTTCTTTAGCCATTAGTGCAACGGCAGCAGCAAGGTTTCCGCCGGCACTGTCACCTGCGACGACAATTGTATCTTGATCTCCTTCCAGATATTTCGCATTCTCAAACGCCCACTTTGTTGCGGCGTAGCAATCGTTGAGCGGGGTGGGGAATTTGTGTTCCGGAGCGAGCCGATAATCCACTGAAATTATGATAGATTCCGAGCGGTTTGCAAGCATCGCACATATCTCGTTGTACAGCTCCAGGTTTCCGCAGACCCAGCCACCGCCATGAAAGAAAACAATCATCGGGTAGAGCTCCTTGTCGGCCTGTTCTCCCGTAATTTTTGGCCAGTAAACACGAACGGGAATATCCGACAGTCCTTCACGAATTCTGTGATTTTCTATCTTCTCGACCGGCTCGGGTTTCCCAAGAAAAAGTTCTGTCATTCGAGCGTCTTCTTTCCTGCCTTCTGCCGGTTCAAGCTCGGAAATGTCGCGGACACCCGCAGAAGTTTGCCTGTCCAGCCATTCTAGCGCTTTGGGATCTGGAGCCAATTCAGAGCTGATGCCGAAGGCCAATCTATTATTTTTATTGGGAGCGGTTGCTTCGAAAAAGATCCATTTCAATCTCGCCGTGCAGTTTTTCGCCGGCACCGAGAGTCACTGCCGTTCCATCCTTGATCTGATTTTGGAGCCCGTTGGTGTTTGTCGTTGTGGTCGGTTCTAGAGCCAGCGTTCTTGCTCGTCCAAACCAGGGGTAATCGAGGATGCCCCAGTTCAACCAGTACCAAAGATATGGAAATGCCGAGCTCCACTTGAGCTCAACCCCTAGATCCATGGTGGGATTGTACAGTCTGTATGAAGGGGATCTTAATTCAACGATCGGAAAATCTTCTTGCGCCCTCAAGTTGTGATCCGGGATTTTTGTCATATCGACCGGATTACCGTCCGCGCCGGGCGCCATCGGCCACGAGAATTCTGTATTGCGCTTTATTCTTTCATGACTCACGTCGTAGTCGTGTGAGACCGCCCTAACTGCCGGAATGTCTATCTGGAGTTCCTGCGAGACAAATGGCTCTCCATATGCTATGTGCTGGGCCCACGAGAATTCCAGCTGTTGTTCTCCGAGATTTTGAATATCTTCGGAAACAGTGAATTTCGAACCGCCTAGAATTAGAGTCTTTTCGGCTCGAAGCGGGTACCTGAGGCAGTCAAGCGAAAGCGTTGCAGTTACTCGTCCGTTTTCACTTTCAATCTTCTTGCACGACCAAGGAAGGAGCGAGCTTTCTCCGTGAAGGCCGAATTTCGTCCCACGGTTAGCGGAGGCAAATCCATAGTTGGGGAAGACGTCATTCCATCCGCCCCCGTAGTTATCCGTAAATTCATCTTCTAGGCGCGATATTCTTTCGATGTGCACGGCGGGATCCTTGTACCCGTTCGGAGAATGCCACATGACATCAACATCTAGAGATTTGTAAATTATCTCGAAGATATCTGATCCTTTATCGAGCAAGATGGAAATTCTCAAGAGATCAGACTCGAGGATCAGGACCTTCATCCCCTTGTATGTCCAGTCAAGGGATCCGGTTGCTGCTAGAACCATTTCCGATTTCCATAGTTAGAATGGAGTTAAACGCTTTCTGAAGGAGTGAGGCGACCTACATTTTCAGATCAATAAAGCTCGAATTGAAAAGATTTTGAACCAACAAATCAAACGGATCTCAGGATCAGCCATTTGGCACGCTGCGATTTCTGACCATTTTCGAAGTGATATCATTTCTTGCGCGCAATCCATGCCTCCTCAGATGGCCATCGCCTTGCCCAGTCGAGTGTCACAAAGGGATAGCGGGTTGTCGAGCCTTCGGCAGGTCTCAGTTCGATCAGGTCCTCGATTTCAAAATCGTATTTTCTTAAGAGGCGGATCCAGTCACCGTAGCCGAGGTGAAATTCAACCGAGTTATCGTCTTCAGACCACTCGAAACGGTGCATTCCAAAATAGTCTCTAACAATTCGCGTGGTAGCGACTTCTCCATCCGTTTCAGGAACGCACAGTGTTAGTATCGTTGCATTGCCGAGGAAGACGAGTCTTCCGCCAGGACGGAGTAGCCGGGATGCTTCGGGAATCCAGTGGAAAGGATCGCACCAGATAGCAGCGCCGTACTCGCTGATGACGAGGTCAAATGAGGCGTCTCTGAATGGAACTTGTTCTGCATTGCCGTAAATTAGTGGAAAATTGAGTCCGTGATTTTTCTGCAGTGATCTCGCGGTCTTTAGTTGCTCCTCAGAAATGTCAATTCCCACGACTTTGGCTCCGCGCCTTGATAGCCAGGCCGATACGTAGGCGGTTCCGCATCCAAGCTCGATTACATCTTTACCGCTAACGTCCGGGAGCAGATGGACGTCCGCTTCCGGAATGTTCCATATTCCCCAATGAGGCTCGTCCTCATCCCATGCTCGTCGCCCGGCTTCGACGTAATCCTTTGAGAACTGATTCCAAGCCGTTCGATTACGAGTAACATGATCGTATGAATGCATTCCCTCCGAACTTTTTCTCAGTGCTAGAAATTGCTTCCTAACCTAAGAGAACCAATTATGGCTGTTATCCAACCAGAGAAAGTTCTCCTTAAATAAACCGGACATATCTGAAATCATTAGGAATTCAAAATGCCAAAACAGATTATCAGATCGGATAATGCCCCTCGACCAGCTGGTCCTTATTCACAGGGAATCCTTGCAGAAAAATTTCTTTTCGTCGCCGGACAGACCGGAAGCGATCCAAAAACTGGCAAGTTGCCCGATGGCGTCCCAGCCCAGACTAAGCAGACACTGGAAAACGTAAAGGCAATTGTCGAAGCTGCCGGTGCAACGTTTGATGACGTTGTGCGTGTGGGCGTTTATCTCACGGACATTTCGCAATTCGGGGCGATGAACGAGGTTTACAAGACCTACTTCACACAGAATCAGCCTGCTCGAACTACTATCCAAGCTGCACTGGTCGGCCAGAACCTGGTCGAAATCGATTGCATCGTTCTAAAGCCGTAATCTCGCTTTCAGCCATCGGGGATAATCCATCGCCGGGCGCTTACTGACTCGTAAGCTGCATCGACGAGACAATTTACAACGTAACCGTCCTGAAAAGTTTCGGATGGCATTTTGTCGTGGAGAATGCAATGTGAAAAATGTCTGAGCTCCTCGACGAAGCCGTATGCTTCGTGTTCACCCAGACTTGGGAAAAGCCAACCGCTTGTCGAATCAGCTTTTTCTACAACAGCGCCGCCTCGAAGACCCGTGGTAAATACTCTCAGACCAGTTTCGCGGGTCATATCGACAAATATCGTTCCTTCCGTTCCAAAGATCTCAAATCGAACATCCAGCCCTCCTTTGGCTGACCAGCTTGCCTCGCTTTGTCCAAGCTCGTTGCCATCGTATCGTACAAGAACAAGACAGTTATCTTCAACGTCGATCTTGTGCGAGAGGGTTGCAGTCCACGCGCAAACATCCCGCGGCCGCTTTTGAATTATTTGGCGGGCCAGTTCTATCGTATGGCACCCCATATCCAGGAGAACGCCGCCGCCAGCAAGGTCTTTTGTTTTGAACCACATACTGTGAGGTCCGGAATGAGCCTCTCTTGATCTAACTGACGTTACCTTGCCTATCGCACCTGCCTTTATCAGATCTTTCACGTATCGGGCTTTGGGCATGAATACCTGATTTTCAGCATAGCAGTGAATCACTCCCGCTCGCTTTGCAGCATCAAGCATCTTCCCTGCTTCTTGAGCAGTACGCCCTAGTGGCTTCTCGCAGATAATTGCCTTGTGATTTTCAGCCGCCCTCGTAACCGCTTCCAGGTGAAGAAAGTTTGGTAGCCCAACGTCAATGGCATCCAGCGAAGAGTCCTTACAGATTGAATCCAGTCCGCCCTCGCCAAAGTAATATTTTGGAATTCCCCAATTCCTTGCAAAATCTGACGTTTTGGACTCGGTCTTGCCGAACACTGCGGCGACTTCGACTTCAGGTAATTCCCTTAACGCAGGTAGGTGATACGTCTCGTTGATAAAACCAGTCCCAAGTACTCCAAGCCTCAATCGCGTCACGTAGATTCACTCGCCAGTGCAAGAAAAAAGGAGAGGAAAAAAGGTGATCTGTAGATTCCGAGCCAGATTACAGTCATTCCGCATCGATAAACATTTTTTCCCGTGAGTTGATTTTCCGAATTTAGAGAAGTGCGGTTAGTTTGAGCCAGCTTGAATCTTCAGTCGAGCAAAGTCTCGCAGAGTTAGGAGTCAGCCGAGTAATCAACGGGTACGGACCCGCAACGGTTCTGGGAGGTTCGGTGCTCGATCCGAAAGTGACTCAGGCAATGGATCAGATCTCACATTATTTCGTGGACATGGACGAACTCCTGGATAAGGTAAACGCAAAGATTGCCAAAATGCTCGGCGTCGAGGCAGCTCATGTAAGTTCAGGAGCCGCCGCGGGACTCGCTCTTTGTGCTGCTGGATGCATGACCGGAATTGATCAATTCAAGATCGAGAAACTTCCAGACACAAGCGAGCTACAAAAGAACGAGATCATAATTCAAACCGGACATCGAAACACCTACGACAGGTGCCTTCGAGTTTCCGGAGCCAAACTTGTCTCGGTTGGAATTCCATATCTTACGTACCCGTGGCAGCTTCGAGGTGCAATAACTGAAAAGACCGCGGCAATTTCCTACTTTACTCTCGGCACTGCAAGACCGGGCATGATAGAGCTCGAAGAGGTCAGAACAATTGCCGAGGACTCTTCTATCCCAGTAATAGTTGACGCATGCAATGAAGTATTGCCCGATTTGAGCAATGTTTCAAAGTTCTTCAATCGCGGAGCGGATCTACTTGTGCTCAGCGGCGGAAAGACAATACAGGGTCCCAACGATACCGGAATTATCTGCGGAAGAAAAGATCTCGTTGAAGCATGCAGGGCCAACAGCTACCCGCACATGAACGGAATCGGTCGAACGATGAAGGTGAGCAAGGAGCAGGTCGTCGGGATCCTTGCGGCTCTTGAAGTCTTTTCTAAAATTGATACGCAGGAAAGACAAAGCAAGTGGATGAAGAAACTGGACGTAATTCAACGCGAATTAAGTGACGTTTCGAACGTTCAGGTAAAGCGCGTACCCGAACGACCTTCAATTGGTGGAGTGCCCATTTTAGAAATTCAGCTAGACGAAAAATCAATCGGAGCCACTTCATCCGATGTAGTGAGGGCCTTGAAGGCATATGATCCTCCGATAGTACTCGACATCGATTACTGGAAGAATTTCAGGAAAGAGACTGTTTTTGTAAATCCGAGCTGCTTGCAAGAATCGGATGAGTTCATCATCGCGAGAGCCCTAAAATCGGTACTGACGGATGGGAGTTTGCTTCGAAAACTTCTGGCGAAAAAAGAAAGGGTCAGCGCCATCGCGTATCCATAGACAATTTTTTGCAAGAGTTATCTAAGAAAAATGTTCGACGTAACTGCAATCGGAGAACCCCTGGTCCAGTTTAATCCCCTGGAAGCAGGCCCTCTGAAACACACTCCTTTGTTTGAAAAACATGCCGCGGGATCTGAGGCAAATGCGATTATCGGGATCTCGCGGCTGGGTTTCAAGACTGCTTTCATCACCAAACTGGGTCTGGATGAATTCAGCAAGTTCATTCTATCAACCATGAGGGGAGAAGGAGTTGATGTTTCAGGGATCAAACAGATTGAGGGGAAAAACTGCGGGGTTTTCTTTGTTCAGAGAGGATATCCAATCCACGGGAGAAGTGATGTGGTCTACTATAGGTCTGATTCTGCCACAAGGTATCTCACACCAAGTGATATCGATCCAAAGTTGATCAAGAATTCTCGTATGTTGCATATCAGCGGTATCACGCCGGCGCTGTCTGACTCGTGCCGAGAGGCTTCGCTTGAGGCGGTCAGGATCGCGCGTGGAAGCAACGTGAAGATCTCGTTTGACACAAATTACAGGAGAAAACTGTGGACCGAAGCCGAGGCAAGACCCGTCCTGATCGAAATGGCCCGTGACAGCGATGTACTATTGACTGATCCTGATGACGCGAGGATCCTGATGGGACGCAAGGTAGACGACGATCCAATAACGGCGCTCGACGAACTAGAGGCTCTTGGTCCCTCAACGATAGTATACAAACTCGGGGCAACACGCGGGCTAGCTGGATTATCGAACGGAGAGAAAGCGACGAGCCTTCCAATCAAAGTGCCGCTCGTCGATTCGATTGGCGCGGGTGATGCAGTCGTCGCCGGATTTCTAGCCGGATACCTAGCGGGAGATTCGCTCCAGAGGAGTCTCGACATCGCCTCGTGCTGCTCTGCCCTAACTGTTATGAGGCGCGGAGATTTTGAGAACCTGCCAGACCGTAGCGACCTTGAAAAATGGCTCACTGCTAGAGAGAAGGGGTTCGATGTAGATTTCAGGTAAATTTACTATAGACTACTTGCGATCGAGAACCCTGCTTCGATAGCGCCGCCAATTCGACCGCCGGCGATGTTAGAGTCCCCGACCAAAAATACTTCTGATACGGATTTCTTGAAAATGTCTACAAGATCGTTCACCTGCAGGCGACCCGTGTTCAAAACAACGTAATCAGCCGCCATTTCTTTTTCCTCGCCGGTTGGAATATTGTAGACAAGCGCTGAATTTTCTTTTATTCTCTTTAGCCAGCTGAAAGGAGTGACTACTATTCCGGCGGCAGCAACTCTTCTCACAACATGCACGAGTTGATTATAGAGAGAAAGCTCGGGCGAGATATGCGCGTGCGGAGTGATGAGAGTAACCTTGTCTGCCCCCTTTCTCACAAGATACTCGGAAATTCCGGGTCCTTCGATGTAAGTTGTGCTGTCTGCTACGACAATCTGCCCACTAAGGCTCTCTTTGGATTTGAATAGCTCATCGATCGTCCGAACGTTTGGAAGATCCCAGCCGGGCACCGGTGCGAAAGTGATCATTTGGATCCCATTTTCAATCGGGTTCGACCCGGTCGCGATGACTACACTGTCAGGTTTCTCTTCTTCGATTACGAACTGAACGACTCCAGGATCAGCCGGGATTTCTTTGTGCAACTCAATCCGGACTCCGCTTTTCTTCAATTGAGTCGCGTACCAGTTTACGATGGAACCGATGTCAGTACGTCCAGGCAGCAGTTTCGCCCAGTTTGTCTGACCACCAATTTCGCCGGATTTTTCATAGATTACAACAGAATGGCCCCGCTCTGAAGCTATTCTAGCTGCTTCGAGACCAGCAGGCCCAGCGCCGACAATCAAAACCTTCTTCGCTTTCGCAGCTTTTCCAATTTTCCCGATCCCTCGCGTTAGTTCTCTTCCCGCTGCAGGATTCACCGTGCAATGCATCGGCCATTCTCTGGAAACAGACCGTCCCCAGCAGTCCTGCAAGGTTCCAATGCACGGCCGAATTTCATCGAGACGTCCCTCGCGCGCCTTGTTGGGCAAATGAGGGTCGGCAATTAGGGCGCGAGTCATCCCGACAAAGTCAGCCTGATTTTTTTCCAAAATAGAATCCCCGAGCAAGGGATCGGTGATCCGTCCAGCGATTCCAATCTTAGTCTTTGAAACTGCTTTCTTTATCGGTTCGGACATGTACGTCCCGTAGCCTGTTTCAACATAGAGCGGCTGGGTTTGAAGCGCGTGTTGATTGACTGCCTCATACTGGGATGACGCTCCACTGTCGACGTTGAGAAAGTCGAGCTTGCCGTCGAGCAATTTCGCCATTCCCACTGCGTATTCCGGAGTTACACCGCCCTCATATTTTTCGTCAGCGCATAGCCTCATTCCGAGAGCTATTGAACCTCCGAGAGAGTCACGCAAAATCTGGATAAGCTCGGTGAGGAACCGCAACCGGTTCTCGAGAGATCCACCGTACTTGTCAGTTCGTCTATTGACGAGAGGTGAGTAAAAGTGCTCTAACATTGCGCCATGCGTTCCGTGCAGATCTATCCCGTCGAACCGACTCTCCTTGATGAGTTTGGCACCTCGAACGAAGTCCTCGTGAATCTCGGAAATCATGGATGGCGTGAGTTCATTCAACATTAGGCCTGACTCAAACGGCACAGCCGAGACAGGTCCGTAAAGGTGTGTCCATGCGGAGAGTTCCATGAATATTTTCGCGTCATATTCGTGCACGCTTGAAGCAAGCTTTGTGAGCCCCGGTACAATGTCAGGGTTAGTGACTAGAGGAAATCTTCGGGCAGAGTCAGTCTCCCAATTTGGAAAGACCGCGCCGTCGGACGCTCTAATGAAAAGTTGAGATACTTCGAGAAGTCCTGCTCCCCCCTTTGCCCTCTCGATGTAATAGTTGATCATGGTCTCCGTTGGAAGGCCGTCTTTGAGATACTGTTGTTCGTGCGGAGTAATCTGAATCCGGTTCTTGATTTGAACCGGACCGATTTCAAGCGAAGAGAACAATCTGTCGAACAGTGACTATCTTACCTCGTCCAGATTTACTAATTTAGATGCATTTTAGTTAGGGCAATTTACATTTCTTAGGACTGTCTAGCGATGACTCAAACCTTTCATCAAGCTATGCAGATAATCCGGCGCTAGAGGCATCGACCTGATCTTGATCTCGCCGAGGGCATCCTCGACCGCGTTGACAATGGCAGGAGTTGAAGCGCACGTTCCGTTTTCGCCGACTCCTTTTATGCCGAGCGGGTTTGAGTGAGTAGGGGTGAAAGTTGTCGACCACCGAATAGGGAACATGTCTCCTGCCTGTGGGATCTGATAGTCCAAGAAATTACCGGTCAAAAGCGTCCCCGATTGATCGTAGATTATTCCTTCGAGCAGCGCCTGTCCGGCTCCTTGAGCTACTCCGCCGTGAATCTGTCCCTCCGCTATCATAGGGTTTACAACGACCCCAATGTCATCGACCGCAACGTAGTCGAGCACCTTCACCATCCCCGTGTCTCGATCGACCTCCGCAACAGCAACGTGAGTGCCATAAGGCCAGGTCCAGTTCTTCGGGGTGAAAGCGCTGTACTCAAAGAGCGTGGCTTCCATTCCCTCCGGAAGTTTGGCTGCATCATATCCCATAGCAGCCACCTGGTCAAAAGTCAGTGACTTTTTCTGGTTCTGCTTTTGGAAGATCTTAGCGTCCTGAAAAACGAGCGATTCAGCATCAACTCCTAATTCCATTGCGGCAATTGCAGCCATCTTTGCTTTGATCTTGCGCGCAGACATCATGACCGCAGTTCCACCCAGCGCAGCTGACCTGCTTCCGCCGGTAACGGAGCCCCAGGCAAGGCGATCTGTATCTCCGTAGGTCACGGTGATTCTTTCAATGTCAATGCCAAGTTCATCAGCCGCGATCTGTGCCAGAGGAGTCTCGTGACCCTGACCGTGCGGAGAAGTTCCAGATGTAACCTTGATTCTTCCGGTCTGGGTCACATTTAGCGAAGCTGTCTGGTGGCTTCCGGGTCCCCAAGCGCTGATTTCCATGTACGCCCCCACACCGATTCCGATTAATCTCCCGTTCTGCTTTGCTCTCTCGTCGCGTTGGATCCTGCGCCACTTGTAATAGTTGAGCGTCTCAAGAGCTTTCTTCAAGTTCGCTTCGTAATCTCCGATTTCATACGTGTATCCTGTGAGTGACTTGTACTCCGAATTCGGATTGCGAAGGAAGTTCTTTAGCCGCAGCTCAGTCGGATCCAGACCCAGTTCTGACGCAACTCTGTCCACGACTCTTTCGATAAGGTAAGTTGCTTCCGGTCTTCCAGCACCGCGGTAAGCGTCGAAGGGCACCTTATTAGTGTAAACACAGTAGAGCTCAGCGAAATAGTTCTTGAAATCGTACTGGGCCGGAAGCATGTTTACTGTTACTTCTGGGTCTCCGAAGGTTTCAGGAGAGGCATACGCCCCAGAGTCGGATATGATCTTGACCTTTAACCCTATTATCGTTCCATCGTTTTTCACAGCGGCCTCAATGTACTGCTCCTGACCTCTGCCGTGAAACATCGTCGCAATATTTTCACTCCTTGTCTCGATCCACTTGACCGGCTGACCCAGATCGATGGACGCCATGCAGACTAACGCGTCCTCAGGATAGAGGTAACACTTTGCTCCAAAAGCTCCACCGACGTCCGGCGCTATGACTCGAATCTTGTTTTCGGGCATGTGCAATACTTCAGCTAAAGCGAGTCTCGTGTCGAACGGTTGCTGGTTGCTCATCCAAACCGTCAGATAATCGGTACCGGGGTCGTAACTTGCGAGAATTGCGCGGGGCTCCATTGGACTGGGAGCAACACGCTGGTTAACAATGTCTATCTTCACGATTTTGTCGGCGGACTTGAAAGCCTGGTCGATGTCGCCGGATTTTCTCACGTAATAGTTGCCCATGTTTTGATCTATCTTCTCGTGGATCTGAGGACTTTCTGGCAACATCGCTTTGGATGGTTCCACCACGCCTTCGAGCGGGGCATAATCTACCTCCACAATTTCTCCAGCATCCTGCGCGAGAGAGCGGCTCTCAGCGATTACAAAGCAGACCGCCTCACCGGCATACTTGGCCACCCCTTCCGCCAGTGGCAATCGCGGCACCGGCTTTCTGTTGTCCGAAGCATCCGGTATCGGCAAGGTTACGATCCTGCCGTGAATTTCTTCGGCAGTGTAAATGTGATGAACGCCAGCAGTTGACATTGCCTGCCTCAAGTTTATCGAATTAATTTTTGCATGGGCGTAAGGGCTTCTGACAGCAAACGCATACAAAGTGTCCGGCAGCTTGATATCGTCCACAAATTTGCTCGCTCCGATGAGAAATCTGAGATCCTCCTTTCTCTTCAGCGGCTTGCCTACGAGCTTTGTAACTTCTTGTTGCTGGGTCTGTGTAATCGTTGTTTGCATCGACATAGTTTCAGGGAGTCGCCGAGGTTCGACAGAGTAGTCCTGAGCTAATATATTTTCCAGCGGACTAGCAGAATCTCATTAAGAGAATCCTCGCGTCACGAATGTTTGTCATTTTGAACTAAGCTTTGGCGAGCCACTTTATCGCCTGCCGCCAGAATTTTACGTAATTCTGACTATTGACGAAACTTCCTCCCCAGTGAAGGTCGCAGTCGGAGGCGAAAGCCAGCGTTCTTCCCTTGCCATAGCTGCCCAAGACTAGAATCGGGTCGTCCAAGTACGTCGCCAAAACTGTCGCATCCTCTTTTGCTTTGAAACGATTGTAGCCGAGAAAGAAATGATCTTCATTTCGATCGAGATTCGAAAGCATTTGGTGTTCGCTTTCTGCAAAGGAGATCCTGAAACCTTCTGGGACTTCAACCCTGTCGTCACCGTCTTTGATTCTAACCGGCAATACCTCCTCTATTGGGGTACCGTGATACCGCGCCGTTCCTCGAAAACCTCCAAAGGACCAATACCCACCAATCATCGCAAGGCCCCCGCCATTTTGGACAAATTCCTGAATTAGTTTGTGCCTGTTCGGCACTCTCTGACCTTTCATCAATTCATCCGAAAACAGAAGCGTATCTCCGCCTACGTCACTTAGAACCACGACGTCGTATTTTGAGAGTTCATCCAAAGAATTTGGAAATTCACGGGCAATTGCAGTTCCCCAAATCCTTCTAACAGCAAAGCCATGAACTGCACTCAATGCAACAGCTAAGCGTCCCTCCGTGACAGCCCTATTGTAAAAAGTAAAATCAAAACCAACATGCATTATGGTAATTTCGTCAATATTATCACCCACGTACAATATGTTGATTTTCCGTTCATCTTTCTGTGCCATTATTCTCATTGCCAGTTTCGCCGACGTCGATTATTTAATGGATGTTTCATCTGGATGTTTCTTGCTAACGTCGATGTTACGTCCTCATCGTTAAGGTCTTGGTAAGCAGTGTCGCTGGATACAACTCCGAGTGCTAATGGAATTTTCTAGGAAATTCAAGTGGATCTTATTAAGACGGTCTTTCTTTTACAGTATGTTCATCATGTTTTGTCCAAAGTGCGGAGCAGACAACTCGCCGGAAGCGGCATTCTGTAGAAATTGTGGTAATCAACTCCAGACCCAAGGTTATAACTCACCCGGAGCCGCTACCAATCCATATCCGTCGAGAACTTTCACGACAGTAAAAAGCCCGATAGTTGCAGCTGTACTAAATCTCTTCTGGGGATTGGGTTACTGGTATCTGGGCTATAGACGTGTTTTAGGAATTCCCACGCTGTATTTCATAATCGGCGCGGTTATCGTCTATTTCCTGTTCGGATACTTTACTGTAGGAATTCTCTCCTTAATCATTGCAATCATACTTGCCATAGATGGCTATCAAAAAGGACAGGGACAAAGAGGCTTCATCAGTGCGGAAATGTAAGATCGTTTTTCCGAAGCCTTGATCTTTCGCTCGACGAAAATGGAGCAAATTCCGGGATGAAGTATATCCCGGATTCTCTCAGATTGCCGCGATCATTTCAATTTCCACATAGACATCGGCACCGAGTCCTGCTTCCACCGTAGTCCTTGAGGGAGCAGTTTCCATTTTTCCAAAGTATTCATTCCAGATCTGATTCAAGTACTGTTCGCGGTAGTTCAGGTCCGAAAGGTAAATATTCATCTTTGCTACTTTCTCAAAGGAGCTTCCGGCATCCTGCAAGACAACTTTTAGCTTTTCAAATACGTTCCTTATCTGGGTGGGTACATCTCCTGGTTTTGCCGTGACACCGCTTGTGTATACTGTATTTCCTATTACTCTGAACCTGGACATTTTTGGTGGCTGCTGGCTCATTTGAGATCATCAGACCCGGGAGTTTGGTTAAAGAAATTTCGACCCCGGCCGGCAAAGTTCTTACTGCGCTTCAGGATCTTCCCACTTGCCCGTTTGGACCGATTTCAAAATCGCGTCAGCGACCCTGTCCGCCATCAATCCGTCGTAAAAAGTGGCCCCGAATGGCTCTACTGGCTTGTCCTCGGCTACCGCGGTGAAAAAGTGGTACATTTCATGGACCATTGGGTGTTCCCAGCCTATTACATGCCCGGGCGGCCACCAGTTTTTGTAGTAAGGGTGGATCGGCTCCGTCACAGATATCGTTCTGAATCCTCTCTCTCCCGGCCCGTCGTTTCTGGAGTAATATTCCAGCTCATTAAGACGTTCGAGATTGAACGAGAGCGAACCTTCCAGGCCGTGGATCTCAATACGCTGATAGTTCTTCCTTCCGGCGGCAAATCTGGTAGCTTCGACTGAACCGATAACACCGGACTTGAATTTCAAAAGCGCGATGAAGCAGTCGTCGACATCTACCTTTCCCATCCTTCTCTCTGAAGTCCCAGGGATCGGTCTTTCATCGATGAACGTTTTTGTCATTCCAACCGTTTGATCTATGTCTCCAATAAGGAAACGCCCTAAATCAATGACATGTGAACCGATATCCCCCAGTGCACCGCTCCCCGCCAAAGATTTCTGAACTCTCCAAACAAAAGGAAATTCGGGATCCATTATCCAGTCCTGAAGGTACGCCGCCCTAAATTCTATGACCTTGCCAATCCTGCCTTCCTGGATGAACTGTCTAGCAAGCCTGATTGCGGGTATGAATCTGTAATTGTAGCCGACAATGTTTTTGACGCCTGCTCTTTCCACCGCTCGATACATTCTGTCAGCCTCTTTGGAATTCCTGCCCAACGGCTTTTCACAGATGATATCCTTGCCAAGTTCAGCGGCCTGGACACAGGGCGCTTCGTGCAGATCGTTTGGCAAACCATTATCGACTATCTCAACCTTATCGTCTTTCACCAGTTCCGCCCAGTTCGTATACCACTTCTCGTAGCCGAAATTCCTTGCGGCTTGTTTGACCGCTGATTCAGACCTACCTGCAATCGCGCGGAGCTTGGGGACGGGCGCATCGGGAAATATGAAAGGAAACTGGATGAAGGCGTTGGTGTGGGCCTTTCCCATAAACGAGTAACCGAGCATTCCCACGCCGAACTCTTTTCGTGGAGCCTTCGGATCTTCTTTCAAATTACGATTCCCTGAGACAATATCTTCTGATTTGATCAAGGTTTGCTTTGTAATTTGTAGAGATTGACGTTGAGCTTTTCAGCTTTGATTACAGCCAATCCTCCCTCTTGGAATGTTTTTTATCACAAATCGAATCCCAAAATAGTCGGCAATTGAAACTCGGAGTCTTCAATCCAATTTTTTACGACAGATCTTTCGATGATTGTCTCAAATCCTGCAACAATCTCGGGCTGGATGCAATCGAAATAGCTTGCGCAAACTATACAGGAACCACCCACTGTGATGCGGGAAAACTTCTCGCAAATCCAGACGACCTAGAATCGTTTAAGAAAAAAATCCAGGACAGTGGCCTTTTGATCAGCGCATTAAGCTGTCATGGGAATCCTCTACACCCTTCCGAAGAAATTTCGAAGGCTCACAGTCAAGGACAAAGAAATGCGATAATGCTCGCGGAAAAACTCGGAGTAGACCGCGTTGTTTGTTTCTCCGGATGTCCCGGAGATTCTGATTCCTCAAAATATCCGAACTGGGTTACTGGCGCGTGGCCGGATGATTATCCGAAAATATTGGAGTGGCAGTGGAAAGAAAAGGTGATCCCATTCTGGCAGAAAGAGGCAGAGTTCGCAGAAAAGAATGGAGTGGATAAGATCTGCATTGAGATGCATCCCGGTTTTGTGGTATACAATCCCGAGACAATGATAAAGCTCAGGGAAAATGCGGGCAAAATAATCGGAACAAACTTTGATCCCAGCCACATGTTCTGGCAGGGCATCGATCCCTGCGTCGCCATTCGAGAACTCTCGGACTGCATGTTTCATTTTCATGCGAAGGACACTCATCTCGATTCCCAGAATATTTTGAAGAATGGGGTCGTCGATGCAAAAAGATATTCTCTGCTGAATCAAAGATCATGGTATTTCCGAAGCGTCGGTTACGGTCATGACGCCATAGTTTGGAAGGACATGATGAGCGCTCTCCGTCTTATCGATTATGACTATGTCGTCAGCATCGAGCACGAAGATGCGCTGTTGTCTCGCGAGGAAGGCTTGAGAAAGGCGGTTGATTTCATGAAAGGGGTTTTGATAACTGAAAAGCCCTCCGAAACCTGGTGGACCTGATTTCATACTCATTGTTAAAATACTGAGCAGGAAGACGGCAGATACAAGCCTTGTCACACTACAGAAAGAACAAACTGAGAACTCTACTTGATGAATCAAAACCGACGGTTGCTACGCACGTTCATAGCACGTGGCCGGGCTTGATGGAAGTACTCGGATCAACCGGGCTCGTCGATTACGTTGAACTCTCGGCGCAGTATGCTCCCTATGATCTCTTCTCCTTAGATAATTTCGCTATGGCGGGAGACCTCTACGACATGCCTGCGATGATAAAGATCGACCCGGAACCAAGATACTTCATGGCTCAGAGAGCAATCGGATCGGGATTCCAATCAGTGCTATTTGCAGATCTTAGAACAGTCAAAGAAGTAGAAGATGCGGTCTCATCGGTTAGAGCGGAGCCGAAAGGAAAGAACGGCTCTGCGATGAATCGTGCGGCGAAATACTTCTACGGCGGGAGTGAAGAGTTCGTAAAATACTGCGACGATGTTGTCGTTGCAATTATGATTGAGAAGAAGTCACTTTACGAGCATCTTGAAGATGTATTGAACCTGGATATCGACATGATCCAGTTCGGGCCGTCTGACTTTTCTATGAGCCTGGGAGTTCCGGGACAGACTACGCATCCGAAAGTCGTTGAGGCATCCGAGGCGACGACCAAACTGTCGCTAAAGTATGACAAGCATCCGAGAATAGAACTTCCGGGATTTGCAAATGCCGAAAGATATGTGAAGATGGGCGTGAAGGACTTTTGCATTGGATGGGACGTGATGGTTATGCGCGATTACGTCATGCAAAATGTTGCTCCGCTTCGAAAAGAGCTAGGCGTCTAAGATTTCTTTTCTCAGAGGATTACGTCGATTGTCTCCAGAAAAATGAGAATGCCGAAAACCTAGTTGCGAGAGTGCCCGGTTGGGAGATTCAAAGAAAGCAGATATCGTAATCCTCATTTTTTATTCTGGTTTTTTGAAAAACTCCGTTTTCGGAAACTTTGATCGTCTGAATCATGCGATTACAAACCGGTCAGCTTTCTTACCGTGTTGACTAATGTTCCAATCTTTTCCAGTTCGATCTCAACTTCATCTCCGGTCTGCAAAGTAAAATCGTCCGGTGGAACTATTGAAGTTCCGGTCATCAGAAGAGTGAAAGTATTTAGGAGG
The DNA here is from genome assembly GCA_013288145.1 of Nitrososphaerota archaeon. The sequence continues at coordinate 39,069 of JABDCJ010000006.1, forward strand.
TTGTCCTGCTTCAGGAAACCAAGTAATTCAGGAACCGATCTTTTCATTTGCGAAGTATTTGTTGAACCTTCGAAGACCTTCTTCTCATCCCGGCTTATCCGCATCTTGATTTCAAGATTGTGAGGATCTCCAATTTCATCCGATGTAACAATCACGGGTCCGATCGATGAAGACCAACGGTATACCTTTGCCTGTGGTAGGTAGAGCGGATTTTCTCCCTCGATGTCCCGCGAGGAAACGTCATTTCCCGCTGTGTATCCCACGATGTTCAGTTCGCCATCGCAAACGACTGTTAGCTCCGGTTCTGGCACTGACCATTTGCTGTCGCTCCTCACCGCCACTTCCTCGCTGGGACCCCTGCAGCGCGCTCCCGAGTCCTTTAGAAAAAGTTCCGGTCTAATCGCGTCGTAGACGTAATCATAAAGTCCCTTGGTCTTTGTCTCGCTTTCTCTTGCCTGTCGGCTCCGGAGGTATGTGACTCCAGCTGCCCAGATCTCAGTGGGCTTTACCGGAATTTTCAGAAGGTCATAACTGAACGGTATTTTCTTTGCCTTCTTTATCGCATCCGAAGAAATGTCAACCATTTTGGAAACGTTGCCGTCAGCCTTGTCGTACAGACTGTTTAGATCTTTGAAGGTAGTACTGTCTACTACTGTCAAATCGTAAAGCGATCCGTTTTCCAGAATTCCGAGTGAGATTCCGCTAGGAGTTTGAAATCTGCAGAACTTCATAATCTAGATAACTGGCGTCGTCCTCATCAATTAAAAAAGGAATGTTCTGAAGTAGAGAAGAATGGCAACGAGCAAATCAGTATCAAGGCATTTGAGTTCTGATCGCCTTCAGTTTTTCTTTAGATTTCCGCCAAACTGCAGAAATTTCCTTGTCGAAAATAGTCTCTTTTTCTTTATCGCTCACTTGCCATGTTCCGAAACTATCAACAAGCTTACCTCGGCCTTCTAGTTAATCGCATAATGACTTCGCTAAAGCTCTCTTCCTTTCTCTTTTTCTTTCGAGAGAGCATCATAAGCTTCGTTACTTATTGAGATATTTCTACTTCCCATCTCACCCACATAGTTGCAAATACACAGAAAAGCATTCATTACTTCTTGACCCTACGAGCTCACGCCAACAGACCGGAAAGATGTATACAATCGTTTTTGTAATAGCCTTAAAACCGACCCCCCTAGTACAACCCCACGCGCGTGCGTGATATCGTGATTTAATGGATCCATTGAACTTTCATTGATTTGTTATTCCATTTTCGGCGCGATCGCAAGGGGACGCACTTTTCTGTACAGCAGAGCTTGAAACGAGCTCTGTTTCCAAAGGATTATCTGCTTTAAATTGAAAATGTACTCTCAGTTCTCCGGAGGTTGAAGGAACGAAGAAGATCGTACGCCATTCCGGGCCTCTTTTTGATACAGCTCTCAAGTCGATTTCTTTTCCAATATTCTTCAGATACGCAGATATTTCGTCCAAAGCTATTCGAGAATTCATTGTCTGACAGTAGAATCGCAATCATTGGAGCCGGTTCAACCGGAGCAAGCACAGCATACCACCTCTCGAAAGCCGGGGTTCAAGTAGTTCTGATTGAAAGAGATGAAATCGGCCGTGGCATGACAAGCCGCTCCACTGCTGTCGTGCGGACCCACTATAGCAATGAAATCGTGGCCCGAATGGCACTCTATTCTTTGAAAATTCTCCGGGATTTTTCATCGATAGGAAATTCGGGCTTTACCGATTGTGGTATGCTCATTCTTGGTTCTCCGCCGTTCAAGAGTGCAATTGAAGCGAATGTCCGAATGTTGAAGAGCGTCGGCGTGAACGAAGTTGAATTAACGAAGTCCGATGCGCAGAAAATGTTCCAGGACGCTGATCTGGATGACTGCAGCAATGATGGCTACATAGCATTCGAACCAGAGAGCGGCTACGCGGATCCAGTTGCGACGGCTGGCTCATACGCGGAAAAAGCCCGCGAGCTCGGGGCTGAAATCATTCTGAGAAACAGCGTGCAGAAGCTGGAAAGGAAAAACGGCAAGTTAAGCTCGCTCGTCTTGCATGATGGTTCCAGAATCAACTGCGACAGAGCGATTCTCTGTACCAACGTGTGGACTAACAATCTCTTGGGAAGAAGCGAAGTTGACGAAGAAGATTTTCTCCCGGTCAGAGCTGTCCCGCATCCTGTTGTCGTTTACAGACGTCCTTCAAACTATCAGGGCAAGCGTGTGATTGTAAGCGATTATTACAACAAGGCATACTACAAGCCGGAGGGACAATCGCTGCTATTCGGGGGAAGCATCGACGCCTCAATCGACAATCAAACAGCTGACCCGGACAATCCACCTTCGGACGTGCCGTTTGAGTACATCTCAAGCTACTCAGAGCGGATTTCGGAGCGAATACCGGCGATGAAAAATGCAGAGTTCCACTCGGCATACATTGGCATGTATGACATCACGCCGGATGAGCACCCTATAATCGATGAACTTTCGTCGAGTCTAGGCATTGAAGGTCTCTACTGCTGCGTCGGACTCTCCGGCCACGGCTTCAAACTGTGTCCTGCCTTTGGAGTCATTAACACGGAAATGATCCTCGGTAAAGAACAGCAGACTTTTGATAGGTCGCACTTTGCCCTCGATCGATTCAAGACTGGAAGACTGCTCAGTACAAAGTATGAGGGACTGGGTAGCGTTGCCTAGTAGGATGTCAATCATAACTAAGAATCAGTAAACTTCTGGAAAGTCAATCGCCAATTCCGAAAAATTGGAAATCGTTTGGCCTGCTATTCGTAGAATAACAAGCCGGTAATAAAATTATTAACTGCACATGCGCTGAAATAGGATTATGCTCTCCGGGAGAAAGTCGAAGTTGAAACTTGCGCTAAGTCGTGGCGCGATGGTGGGAATTGTCGTGGTTGTTATAATAGTGATCGCAGTTGGAGCTTATGCAGCTCTGGCTGGTAGCACGTCTACAGTAACCTCGTCTACGACGAGTAGTTCGTCCCAGACGACGCCCACAACGAGTGCTTCGTCACCAACGACTACGGCGAGCTCTCAGTCTTCATCGTCTTCTTCCTCTTCCGCAGTAGGTTCGACTTCCAGCAGCAGCCAGTCTTCGTCATCCTCAAGCCAGAGTACGTCCTCTTCCTCGATTTCATCTTCGTCGTCCGCTTCTAATTCTACCGGCTCGCCATTCCACCAGCAGCTCGTTATTGATGATTGGACCTGGTTTGTGTCGGGAACTGACGCAAACGAGCTCTACATCAACTCAGAGCTCCCGTGGCCGAATTCTCTCGCTTACACAGTTTACCAGTCTCTGGTTACCGTTAACGAGACCGCACAATTCAGCAACGGAAACATCCAGTATCTTCCGGGTCTAGCAACTGGCTGGAACGTTTCGTCCGATGGCACGACTTACACCTTCAATCTGAGACAGAACGTAAAGTTCTCCACCGGAAACCCGTTCAACGCATACCAAGCATGGATGGAGCTCTATGGTCTCTACTATCTCACTGCAAACAGCTCGACATGGATGGAATCTTACCCGCTGTTTAACATGAACTCTTCAAACTTTGGTCCAGCAACGATGGCAATGATCAACCAATCAGGTTTGATCAATCCATCGCAGCAAGCGCTCAATGTGATGATGAATAGCTCATGGCCAATCTACGTGACTGGACCTTATACTCTGGTATTCCATCTGGCAAACCCGTTCATTTTCTTCCCGGGTGTTCTCGTTGTCTATGACGGACTAATGTTCGACACCCAGTGGTTAATGGATCACGGAGGTTTTGGAACGCCGACCTCGTACAACTCGTACTTCAACCAGCACCCGATTCCGGGAACTGGTCCGTATGTAGTAACCCAGATTTCTGAGAACAATTTCGTCAGCTTTACTCAAAGCCCCACATACTGGGGGGACAGCCTGACACCTACTCAGCTCGCTCTCCAGCCGCTGTGGGATCCGGGACACGCAAAGAACGTCATCGTGTATAACAAGCCCGACGATATTGCGAGATACACCGATCTGTCAACAGGTGCTGCTCAAATATCGACGATAGAAACTCAGGACTTTAACCTGATTACGACGAATCCGCAGTATAGCTACTTTGTAAACCCCGCATGGAATGGCGAGGTCGCATTGATGGGTCTTAACGTCAATCTATATCCAACGAACATTACTGACGTAAGACTAGCCATAGTTCATGCAATCAACTATACGAATCTGTACAGCGCGGGCTATGGTCAGAACATGACGCCGTACGTGGGACCGGAGTACCCCGCTTGGAGCCAATACTACGATCTCGGAAAGTTCAAGCCATATGATTACAACCTCACTTTGGCTATGCAGTACCTCAAGGAGGCAAATATCACAAGCATGCCTACTTTCACGTTCAGGACAGTCTCTGGCTGCGCGGTTTGTGCCTCTGCCGCTCAGATCATACAGGCAGATCTCGCCCAGATTGGAATTACCGTGAACATCGTGGTTCTTTCGTCGGGTCAGTACTATTCTGGAACATATGGAACTTTCAAGACAAACGTCGCGAACGCCCAAGCTATTGGACAGATCTCCTTCGTAAACGGTGGATTCGGCTGGGGTCCAGCAACTCTTACGCCTGCAGACTATTGGGTCACTTTCGTCAGCAACACTTCAGTCTGGGGTAACTGGGCAGGCTACTCAAACCCGATAGTGCAAAAGTGTGTCAACGCTTTCACTTCAACCGCCAATGCTAGTTTGATACAGGGCCTATGCACTGCAGCTCAAGCGCAGCTTCAAAAAGATGCGCCGTATGCCTGGATTGGAACTTTTGGTCTCTGGGGCGTCGCGGGCGGTTCACTCGCCTGGAAGTCTAGCGTGGTCAAGAGCTTCTTTGTCGACCCGGTATGGACTGGTCAGACAACAGATCCGTTCTTCAACACGGTAATCTTCGCATCGTAAAACGAGAATTCGCGGGCGCCTAGTTGTGCTCGCTTTCCCCTCCCTTTTAGAAAAGAGGGCTCTGTTCTTTTTTCTAACTTCTTTGTAAAAGAGATCTGATGTAGGAGCTGAGTCCGGAAATTCCGGCTCGTACATTTAGGCAGCAGGTACTTTCGTCAAGTATTGCCCAAATAATTCGACGTCAAGGTTAGTTAGATTCGTCGCAGGAGCCGAATTGTCGATCGTCGCATCTGGCTGATTCAGACCGAATCCGGTGATGACAAGCGCGACCTTCTCGTCCTTTCCCACCACCCTATCAGAAAGAAGTTTTTTCAGCGCAGCAAGAGTCGTAACAGATGACGGCTCTGCATAAATTGCCTCAACTCCGGAGAGCTCTTTGGTTGCAGAAATAATTTCTTCATCTGTAACTGTTACTGCAAGCCCATTTGTCTCTTTGAGTGAAACAAGCGCAATATCGCCGTCCGGTGCCCAATCGTCGAGAATGCTGTGAGCAATCGTCTTCGGGTTTTTGACTTTGGGAATATTTCTAGGATCCAGCTTTCTGTTGAAGGCGTCAGCAACCGGCGCGCAACCAGAAGCCTGAACTCCGACAAGACGCGGATACTTTTCGATCAGACCGAGCGTTTTGAGCTCCTTGAGCCCCTTGAAATAAGACGAAATATTGCCGCCCCCGCCGACAGGCAGTATAATCCAATCCGGTAGGCTGTTCTCGCCCTGCTCGTACATTTCAAAAACAGAGGTTTTTGCTCCCTCTTTGACGTACGGGTTATACCTGGATGCAGCCGAGCAATTCTGCAGATTATATCGGTCGCAAACTTTGCTCGTGAATTCAAGCACGTCTCCTGTACTTGCACTAGTCAAAAACACGTTTGCCCGGTAGGCGAGCAGCTTTGCGAGCTTCGCCCGAGATATCCCTTGAAAAGCAAAGATGTAGGATTCGATCCCGCCCTTCGCTGCGTATGCGGCGACGGATGATCCGGCATTTCCGGCGGTTGCGGCAACGACTCGCCCATACCCGTCCTCGATTGCTTTTGAAATTGCAACCGCTGATTTTCTATCCTTGAAGCTGCAGGTCGGATTGCGGGATTCGTCCTTTACGAAAAGATTGCTCATACCGAGCTCCGAGCCAATTTTCTGAATTCTGTGATAGGGCGAAGAGCCTTCCCCGAGAGATACGCAGTTCGCGGGGGACCTCAACGGTAGTAAAGGAGAATACTTCCAGATACCTTCTGCTCCTTTAATCGTAGGAAGCTTGCCTTGGTATCGCTGGCTGATTTTTCTATAGTCGTAGACGACTTCAAGAGATCCTTCGCAAGCAGGGCATCTAACCTTACCTTCCTGCGCAGTTTTCCCGCACCATACGCAGGTCAGAGAAGTTTCAGTGGATTCAATATTCAAAAACCAGTCACGACTCCGAATATTCTGAAAAGCGGAAGATAAAGCAAACTATCTTTGTCTAATTCCCTTTCTCTAAAGAAAGGATCGGAGAACGAAGTAAGGTTTTTCGATCTATTTCTTTACGGTCTTGTCCTCAAGGAGTCCTGACCTTGAAAGTTGCTTGTAAGCCAGAAAAACAATGAACGCAATTATTAGGAAATTGATTATCTTCGAGATTAGATCTCCGTAAGCGAAGGTGGAGACAGTTTTGCCGTTAATCGAAGTTACATTAGCGTTTAGACTCTGAAGATTACCTGACGGCAAAAATATTCCAATGAAAGGATTGATAATATCATTGACCAACGCGGTAACCATTCCCGAGGCGGCGACTCCGATTATGAAAGCGATTGCAAGTCCGATCACCCCAAATGTCTGGAGAAAATCAATGAATTGCTGCATCAAGGACTTGTTCGTTGGTTTTTCGACTGGTTTTGCTTCTGTCATATCGTGTATTGATTGTGGCACAGGATAGCCGTGTACTTAAACAAATTGCGGGTCTTCTCAATTTCAAATGCGATCTCAATTTCCCGCTTTGCTGGAGTCGAAAGTTTTTCTTGAAGCCTTGGATTTCACATCCACTAAGAATTTGTCCGTTCGCATTTATCTACGCCCTAACCAGGCCGGCTGGAAATGCATTTAGCAAGGATTAATCGATCGTTTGATTCTATATCTTGTCTTCGAGCGGAGCGGGAAGCGCGAGTCCGGCACTAATCACTCTCGCGATAATAATCTTGGTCGTGATTTCGCGAGTTTTCAGAAACCTGCGCGGGGTAAGAGTGAGCGAGGGAAGAACTATTTTTTACATCATTTTTTACTTCGCTTTCGGAACACTATTCATAGTACTTTCGTTTTTCGAAGGAGTATCTTACTACTATTCAATTCCCGACGTTGGCGCAGCAATTGTCGCTGCCCTTTGGGCGCATCATTTCTCGGATAAAAGAATCAAGTTCTGGAGACCCCAGGATGGCTCCGTTTGGTATAAGGGCGGCATTGTAATCTACCTGATCTACGTCGTGGCCTTGGTCGCGAGAATTGCGGTTGATATTCTCGTTATCGGCCCCTCAGCTTTCCAGTTCACGACTGCTGCAACCGTGCTATCTCAGTCCGCATTGATAGGCCAAATAGTGACCGATTTGCTGTTGGCATTCGGAATCGGTCTTTTGATAGGAAGAAACGCGCGTGTCTACCAGAGGTACAAGCTGATTATTGCGGGGAGGGAATCAGTTCCACAAACTCCACTGTAGCCATTTTTCATGATGATTCGGAAGAACAATCCCATCGTGTTAGAATTTCTGAGTTGTTAGGAAGAATTTGCCCCAAAAGTTCGACCTTTCTTCCACAGAACTTATTCTATTTAGATAAGATTTGAAAGTGAATCGCGCAACGCGATTCTGCTCTGACCTGATTTTGAAGTCAATCAGCCGGAAAGAAAAACTAACGTCAGAGTTTGATTGGCGAAAGCAGGGCGAGATTGTTATCCTCTTTGTCTCAGGATTCTATTTCCTATGTCTCATTGCTCTTGACTATGATCAGAATTGTACACCTTGGGATTGTGCTGCGGTCCATTCGTCTCTGATTTTTTTCCACAATTTTGATTTCAGTGTAGTGTTTCCGATCATCAACCTGTTCCCAATTCCTCTGACATTGAGACTATTCGTACCGACATTGGTACTTTTTGCCACTATGTTAGTCGCATTTTTTGAATTGAGACTAAGCCGCAGAAGAATTTACGGCGCTCTCGAGGATGCAATCGAACTAGCTCTTACCATAGTTGTCTTGTTCGAGATAGGTATCTACTATATAGACCCAGATTGGTGGCAAGTTCACTTTAGTAACCTGAGCTCGTACCCTTTCAGTTCAATTACGAATGAAGATATTGCCATATCTGCCGCGGCTATTTTGATACCAATTCTTTGCACTCACTTAATCTTTGAATTTCATCGAAAGAATCTTGGCCGTAAACTGCAGTCTCTTCTGCCAAGTTCCGTTGTCTAGATCTAAAGCTGCGATTATGTAGTAAGTAAAGTTAGAGCTTGAAATTGCCTACTCGAATTTGGGAATAAGCCGATTGGTGACCAGAAAATCGATCATTTTTTCAGCGGAATTCGGATCCTCGAACTTGCCTGAACTCTCCAAGAGATCTTTAAAGACACTCTTTGTAGGTTGGCCTTCCTGCTTTAGTTTCTCGAATAGTTGCATTGCAAAGAGTGACTTTTCCCGGAACTCAACCCGCTTGTGAGGTCCATTTTTCGGCTTGTAAATTACTACTCGAAAAGTCCTGCCAGGCAAGGTTGTGTTGAAACCGTCCACGTAAAAATCCAGTCCCAATGTATCGCAAAATCTAACAAGCTCTTTGAAGTCCTCCATCCACATGGCCTTTGGCTGGGAGACCATCATCAGATCGTCACTGAGTTGTTGCTCTTTCGTTTCTCTAGCGAAAAATAAGTTGTCCACTTCAAACCCCAGCGATTCCGGTCCCAGGTCTACCAAAGGAAAACCCTTGACCCGCTCCTGAGTTTCAATATGCTGTTCGAGCCAATGCGGTCGGGAATTTACTCGTTCGATCTTATCGAGCTTCTTTGCCCACAATGCGAGAAGGGTTCCGAGTTTGTGGTAGGATTGCAGCATCAACTCCTCGCGAGATACGCCTTCCGCGTGCGCTACTGTCTCGTCTGCAAAATCGTATATTTCATGGGCAATTCGATAGACCTCACCCCTTGAAATTTCCTTTTCTTTCTCCACTTTCGCGAGATTGATTACGGTATGATGCTGGTGAGAATGGCTCAAAGCGTCTTCCCGTTGATGAGTTGAATCTATTATCTATTTTCCCAAATCGCGTTACCTAGCAGGTATTTCAATAGGCCTTGGAGCGGGTTTAGTTTTCGGTCTAAAAGCGTAATCTAGCAGTACGTTTGCGAAAAGGAAAAGGGAGCAGACTCCTAGCAGTGCAGAGAGTGCACCGGTATCGGTTGTTTGTACGCCGAGGAATTTGAATAGAAAGAATCCTTGTGAGGTGTATGGGTGCGGATACACGGCAATTAACAGTCCGACAATTCCGTCTAGTATTCCCAAAAAAAGTTGGGAACCAAGATAGCCCAGTTCGTAGACTACGTACGCAAGATATGAGAGTACGATTCCAACAGATCCGAATACCGCAACCGACGGACTGATTAGATAGATCGTAGAACCAGCAGCAAAGCAGCTCACTCCCACGATAAGTGGAAGCAAGTCTTTTCCATTCAGAGTAGAAAATCCGTGCCCCCGTAGCCAGATGGCTGAAAGAGAAATTATACCGAGACTTATCAAAACGAGGAAATCGGTGATGTCAATCAGAAAATTCTCGTTCCCGAGAGCCAAGATCAGAATGGCTGCTAGGGTAAATACGTACGAAAGTTTGGAGAACGAACGCGGGATGAAGCCGTCATAAGCGAGCGCCTCAAGGTGCCGGGAGGCCGCTAGAAAGGCAGGGACGAAAGTTGTAATCGTTGCGATCAGGAAGACAATAGCAGTAATTAATTCCTGCCAAGGCCCGAGTGCGAGTTTTGTTACGTAAAGTGCCGGAATTGAAGATTCGTTCAGTGCGACGAGGCTTGGGTGGAGACTAAAGACAGCAACCCCGTATAGAATGTTAATGATTGCAGCAATTACGACGCTCCCGACCATCGCCAGCCCGAGATACTTGAATTTGCTCACTCGGAAGCCTTTCTTGATCCAAGAAATGACTGGAATGCTGGATTCTTCAAGGGCGTCATGCTCCAATGCTTGAATTTCCTGAAAACCAAAGAAAAGTAGGTAAAGATAACCCGTGTTGACTATCAGAGCAAGGGGCCAGTTTCCACCCGCAGATCCCGTCTGTGTGATCCCGGTAAGATTCCAAGAGCCAGCGTTCCCTAAAAGAACGCTCTGATAGAATAGAATTACAACCATCACTGCGGTTAGAGCGATCTGCAAATAACCGATCATCTTTAGGAAACGGACCTCGAATAGCGCGTTCAGAACCGTCCAAGCCAGGAAAACCCCCGTGATGAGATATACTATAAGGGTAGAAGCGAATCCTGTAATCCCGAGATTTGCAAGGATACCTGGCATTAACTCGAAATCGAAAACTATGAAGACAATTTTGGAGTATGCCGCAAGTGCCGTATTTGCAACCCACATAGACAGTCGAGATACAAAATACCTTACACTCCTTCCTCCGGTTGCGGCCTTTGTGAAAGAAGGTCCTCCAACCGCATCCAATCCGAGAGTCGCAGACAGTGAATACATGTCAGCGTAGACCTTTGCCATGAGAACTGAGAGGACTGTTGCAATCACGAGAGATCCTAGGGAAACAAACTCATACTGGACAATGTTCAGCGGGATCAGAATGAAAAGTGGAGAGCCGAGTGTTGCACCCAGTCCCACTGCCAGCATAGCGCTGAATCCGTATGTAGGATGTCCAATGGATGGCTTTCTGGGTCTCTGGAACTTAACGCGAAGCGAGTTAGGAAGAGAGGCGACCAGAGCCACGCTTGAAAGTATAATCGCGACCACGGCCGTAATTAGAACAATGTCAACGAATCCGAAACCATTCTGACTGAGAAATAGATACTCGTTTAGGATGTAATCCACGGCTATGAAGGCCGCAACAGCGCCAACTGCCACAGCTACGTACTTGAAAAAAAGAACTGCGTTTCGAATCGAATCAACTGTGGCTCGCATGTTAACCAGTATCCGTAATGACTATCGATTCCCTAGCTGTTTCTACTGATCGATCACGGCCGGCTTTGGCTCAATCGCTTTTAGGGTCTCCGCAGCGATTCTCAGATTGTAAAATGCACCAATCAATAGTACAACTGCAATGATAAATTCCGCTGCCGGGATTATAGGGTTCGAGAGCGACTGTACAGAAATTCCATTAATAATCTGGTCAAAATATACCTCAAGTTGTTGTTGTGAGCCCAGCCCAACAATGGAGGGGGCAAGCAACGCAAGACCTACGACTGCAAGAATGGAAGCAAGCACCATTTCCGAGAGTGCGGTAAACAATCTGGATTTGCCGCCAGCAGTCTTTTTCGACGGGTCGCTGATAATCGATACAAAGGCTGAGATTTGCTCGTCGTGGGATGAAACTATCCTCTCTCTCACAATTTCTGGAAGCGATCCTTCAGTGCCTGAAAGTAGCATGAGAGCTTTGATGTCCAGCAGGAGGCGGCTCAGCACCTCGTCCGTTGAACTAGTTCTGCTTGCCATTCCTTTCCTAAGGTGAAGCGAGCAGAAATATCTCTTTCGTATTCGTGATACCGTGCGAAAGCCTTCGCACGATGTCATCACGAGACATTATTGCGATCGAAAATACGAAGGAAATCTAGAGCTCGAAGTTGAGAGCCTTCAACTTGCTAATGAGTAGCTCCGCAGATTCTTGGGGAGTTCCTAGTTCCGTCTCAATTGTAATATCTGGCGATTCTGGAGCTTCATACGGATCCGATATTCCAGTCATGTTCTTGATCTCTCCCTTCCTCGCCTTTGCATAGAGACCTTTGGGATCTCTTTGCTCGCAGGCGGCAAGAGACGCTTTGACATACACCTCAACGAAATGATCGTGACCGATAATTTCGCGCGCACTCTCCCTCGAGACCCTGTAAGGCGAAATTAGAGCAGCGATTGAGATAACGCCATTCCTGGATAGCACTTTGGCCAGATATGAAACGCGTCGGTTATGCTCTTCGCGATCTTCTCTCGATAAACCCAGATCTCTGGACAATCCCTTTCGGACTTCGTCGCCGTCGAGAACTTCGACGTTGCGGCCGTACTCATCCTCTAACTTTTGCTTCAGAATTCCGGAAATTGTGGATTTCCCTGACCCCGAAAGGCCGGTCATCCAGATCGTGAAGCCACGCGGCTTTTGAGTCTTCTTGGAATGCTCGCTTACGATAACGTTAGTGGTCATGCTTCTGATAGCACCTCTGGAAGTATTTTTCCGTCCATCGTTCCGTCCGTCTGACCGTCTCCCAACATCTTAAGGATCGTCGGTGCCATGTCTTCTACCTTCGCACCCCTCAAAGTCTTCGAGTTCATGTTCTTTTTTGGATTGTACATAAGGAAGATACCCATCATTGAATGCACAGAGTCGTCCGGTCCCGTGTCATTCTCGAAAAGGTAGAGCGAATCATGCCCCACCGTTCCGGCAGATCGCCAGTTTAGGTCATCAAAGTAAACCATCAGATCCGGCTTGTCTCCAATTGCAGTTCCATAAAGCTTGTCCGGTTCGAAAACGGCGTTCTTCATCTGCCTGCCGTTGTTGTCCTTTATCGACATGATCTTCGCCGTGAGTTCGCGTTTTTCTTTCTCGAGATCGCTCCGGTCGATCACTCCCGTTGGTTCGCGGCCCTTTACGTTGAAAAATATCCTTGCGTAGTAACCGCCCCATCCCCAGGCTTTAGTTTTGGTCCAATCAATTTCGGACTTGTCGATGTCAGTCATCTTCGTCGGCTTTGTTTTGAAGTTGATGTACCCCTGCTGCTCAAGCCACTGGTTGACGCAGAACGCGCCGATCATGCCTTTCGATCCGTGGTCTGAAACTATGAAGGTCACTGTATCATCGCCGAAGAGTTCAACCAGACGCCCGATTCTTTCGTCGACCATTTTGTAGTACTCCTCGTCAAGGTGTTCGTACTGATTTCCCTTCACGTACTTTGGATGTTTGGGATCGAAATACTTCCAGAACGCGTGATGCAACCGATCAAAGCCGATCTCATGCATAATGAAAAATTCCCAGGGCTTTGTTTTCGCAAGGTGTTCAGCGACATCGAACCGCTTCTGCGTCATTTCAAAGAGCTCCTTTCTTATCGCCTCTCGATCCTCGGTGCGAAATGTCACGTCAAAGATATACTTCCCACCGGCCGCGGCGAGTATTTCCTCCTTTAATTCGGGAGGATTCGTGAACTGCTTATCCTGACCCGGTGTTATGAAGCATGAAACGATATCCACATCGTCGATTTGTTTTGGCGGATAACCGGGTGGCACTCCCAGCACGACGGACATTTTGCCCTGCTTTGAAAGAATTTGCCAAACTGTTTCTTCTTTCACGGTTGTAGAGTTGACGATGTAACCGTCAGTGTACGCGTAACCCCTACGATGTCTAAAGCCGTAGATGCCAAGCTTTCCGGGATTCTTGCCGGTCATCATTACCATCCAGGCTGGAACGGTGATCGGGGGGTGACAAGTTTCGAGATTTCCGTGCATCCCTTTATCGTACATGCGTTTTATGTTCGGAAGCTTGTCCAACAGCTTTTCGAACATCATTTCCGGAGGGACAGAATCAAGGCCGATTATTGCGACTCGCTTGCTCATTTTTTGCATCAGTGTCCTTTGATTTAGGAGCTTATTCTACGAACGGCATTTTGGATCTCAGGATTACCTGAGAGACTTCGGGGCGCATGAATTCCTTCGGTGGAGTCTCGCCCGAGAGGAACATCTTTCGGAGCTTTGTTCCGCTGAACGAGAGCCGATCAGCTTCTGTGTGGGGACAAATCTTTTCATTTGCGATTCCCGCACATTTGTTGCAGTAAAAGAACTCTCTAAAAAACACCGCTTGAATTCCGAGGTCCGGAAATTCCTTGAAAATTTCGTGCGCAGCATAAGGTCCATAATAATTGCCAACGCCAGCATGGTCTCTGCCGATCGCGATGTGAGTGCAACCGAAATTCTTTCTCATAATAGCGTGCATGATCGCCTCTTTAGGACCGGCGTACTGCATCTCGTAATGAAGGACGCTTAGCACGACAGAATTCTTTGGATAATAGTTCTTCACCAGCGTCTGATACGTTTCCAGAATCACTTCGTCAGTAAAGTCACCGGCTTTCTTTTTTCCGAGCACCGGATTTATGAAAATTCCATCCGCGAATGCAAGTCCCGTTTTTTGGACATACTCGTGTCCAATGTGAGGCGCATTTCTTGTTTGGAATGCGATGACATCCTTCCAACCTTTTTCCTTAAACAGAACTCTTGTCTCTTTCGGGTTTAGTGTAAAATTCTCAAATGGACCCTTGTCAAATTTTATGACGGATTTTAGTTTGCCACCCACAGCACGATCTGAAGAAGCAATCGTTTTTGCAACGCCGGGATGAGCCTCATCCTCCGTTCCAAAAACCTTTTTCGAGTATTCTTTCTTAGAGATCGAAAATAGCTCTTCGAATGAGAGCAGTCCAACTGCATTCCCTGAATCATCCACCAGAGTAATCTCATCACCGCCGCCGGCATTGAAAGTTTCAGGTACGTGAAGTAACACGGGTATAGTCCACGGAGTGTCGTCGGAAAGCCTCATGTTATCAATGACGTTCTCATAATCGGCCTTGCCCATGAAACCAGTAAGTGGACTGAGCACTCCCGTCGAGATATTGAACATTTGAACAATGGTCTCGCGAGAAACATTAACCGTAGAGTTCTCCGAGAGTAACTCTTTTGATTTTTCGGGCGAGCTATCAAAGGTGCTGACAGAAACGAGTCTTCCGCCGTGTGGAGTTAGCGACATTCAAAAAACGACCTCTATTTACTCACAAATAACCCAGAGCCTTTAGCCTGGCTTTGATCTCTTCGACGTCTGTACTTGTAAATGGTTCAGGAATGTCTTTAGTTTCATGCATCGCTACGACCTCCCTCAATACATAAGTCACATAATCGGACACAGATTTGAACCCACTTTTCTTGATAATCATTTTTTCAATTCGTTCGGATAATGTTACTGGAATTGAAACGGTAGTGTACTTGGATTGAGTTGCAGCTTGTGGCATTCTGACTTTACAAGATCTATTCTATCATTATATATAATTAATGCATTTCCCGCTATCGAACTTCGATGTATATCTTTTTCTCGAAATTTGCAACTCCAGTCCAAAGAAGAACCTCATCGGTCCAAAAAAGTAATTGTCTAGAAAAATAGGTTCGATCAGCGCTTCCGGAATTGTAAGATCTCTTTAGGCGATCTTATCTACGGCATGCCATAACATATATCGATATTCGAACTACCTTTTTACTTTGGTTTGCAAATTAAAAACAGGGAGAATCCAAAACCTGGGATACCCGCAATCACGTGCCTGAATAAGACTTGCATGTAAATTTGCCAAAACTAGCACTTTTCTGCGGACAATTGGCATAAATAGCTCGAAATTTGACATTTCATTTTGTAAGAGTGCATCAGGTTCGAATTGAGAAACAATTGCAGTTTTCCGCTTTTTCACTTTCACAGCCTACTACACTAAACGAATTTTGGAGATATGGTGACCTAAATCTTGAGTGAGCTATACAGGCGAAGACTATCGACGAGAATCACGATGGTCATCGATCGCCTCTATGGGTTGGTAAAAGAAGAATTCGATCAGATCTCGGATCGCGTCGATATCGTTGAAATTGGTTGGGGCCTTCCTCTTGTGTGGAAAGAAGAAGCCCTTACCTCCCGGATAAAATACTACAGAAAAAATGGGATAAGAGTCTCCACGTCCGGTACTCTTCTGGAATACGCAGTTTTCCATAATACGCTGGAGTCGACGTTGAAGAAGGTGCACAAGCTTGGATTTGATCTTGTCGAGATTTCGGATGGGATTATAGATCTTTCAGGCGAGGATAAGGCGAGAATAGCGAGAGAGGTAAAAACGCAGGGCTTCGAATTTCTCATTGCTGTAGGAAAAAAAGATCCTGCGTCCCAATTGTCGCCGGGAGAAACGGTATCACAGCTTGAAGCTGCCCTCGCCCTTGGTCCACTGAAGGTCGTACTTGAAGGAAGAGAAAGAGGCAGGGGAGTCGGAATTTTTGACGACTCCGGTTCTATAAAGTGGAACGATCTTAGAACCATCACAAACAGAGTAGATCAGAAGGAAATTATCTTCGAGGCACCAAACGAAACCCAACAGGCTTCACTAATTCTCGAACTTGGTTCGGAGGTAAATCTGGGAAATGTCGCCTTCGCTTCCATCGCCTCTTTAGAGTCAGAGCGACAGGGACTTCGGTTTGATACTTTTGGAATTGACAGACCGCAGAGGAATGTCGCAGGCGGGCCGTCGGTCAAATTTGTGTTATTCGCCATACGGAACTACCAGCCAGTCAATCAACAGCAGCTAGTCACGATGACGCGCTTGCCACTACGAACAGTTCAAAAAGCACTGGAGCAGTTGCTCAAAAACAAGATCATAACCGAGCATCCCGACTTTGAAGACAGACGCAGCCGGATTTATAGAACGACCGGAGCTTCATCTCCAATATCACGAAAATGAAAAGTTTCTGGCCGAACGAGTCTACTCTAAAGTTGAACTACGCTCGGAACAATAAGCTGTCGGCCAGAACTGATCCGCTAGTCAATGATTCTTTTTAGCTGAGTTTCATGAAGTTGCCAATCGCAAGTCAAGCATAGGAATCGTTTGTGCTCGGAACAATAGGCGATTTCTTCATCGTGTCCGCACTCTTCACAAAAATTGTAAGTCACCAAAACAGTCGAATCAACCGAACGTAGACCCTACTATATACGCTTGAAGCTCGATTGCTAAATTTGAAATGAGGCGAACGCCTAACTGTTTTGGGGCGATCACTCTAGATTGAGGGAAATCTATCGGCCAATCAACGCACTGTCAATGGCATTGACGGGGACTACTAACATGCTTCTTCAAGTGATCGTCCCTTTGATCTATCAGGTCCTTAAAGCTGGGTTCATTTGCATCAAGGGAACCTTATAGTTCATTCGTATGCAGGAAACTTGCGCCTTTATTCCCGAAGGCTCGGAATTTCTGATGATACTGGACGAATTTGAAAGATCAGAGAGAATAGTACATTCACGAATTGGCTTCCGGTCGTCAGGAATATTGACTCGATAGCCGAGATATCGAAAAATTTCGTCTTGCAGGTAATTTAGAGATCCAGTAAACATGTAAGAAACACGATAAAAAGGGAAGATAGCCCAATAATCTGGGCTATTTTAGTCGAAATAAAGAGGATTTAACTTGGAAACCCTTGAAGGTATCCCTAATCTAGCGCTTGTTCTTCGCCGCGAAGCCGTCTGCTGGCATTGTTTCGAGCAGTACTTCCTTCGCAGTCCAAAAACAGCCGATTCGTTTTCAGAGAGCTTTTCACCGCAAAAGTCGCAGAATCTGTCCTTGCTTTCGTCTTTCTTTCGTTTGGATTTGGCGTCTGTCATTTTCATCAATTTCGTCCTCACTTGATCTAGAATCTATTGATCTGTCAGTACAAACGCCCGGATCTTATCCGCTATATACTTGACGGCTTCCTCTCGTAAAAGTGATCTTTGAGTCCTTTTCTATGGCTTTTTTGGCGTTGCAATATAGACTTGGTCTCTTCAGACCATATCAAAACTCGTCAAAATGACGAAAAGTGAAAGGATTTAGTGAATTCGCAACTATAAATCTCGAGTTCACATTTATTCGATTGGAAAGAGATCTTCTACTCCTCTTGAAACAGAAGCGACGATCTCGAATATTTGACAAACTCTCGAACGCGTTTTGTGTCAAGTGAAGTCCCGATAATTACGCCAGATCAGGACTTGAAAATCGTACCTCTAAAATAACACTTTAGGGCAGGTGTGACCGTGCAGCGTGGATTATCGAAGTCGGTGAAAAAGGTGATTGTGAAAAATCACCTTCAGGGCTTGGACCATGATGAAAATTCAAAGAGTGCAAGCCAATCGGTGTCAGGGCCTAAACTGACATCCGAGGAAATTGATTCTGCTATTGGGGAATTTGAATCGGAAGTCGCAAAGAAGGGTTTGGAAGCCGCGTCGAAAGACTATGGCGTTTCGAGTATAGCGAAGGATCTACATGAAATAGCCCAGTTCAAGCGCGAGAACGGAGTCGAGTTTGCATCTATTCTCGA
The DNA here is from genome assembly GCA_013288145.1 of Nitrososphaerota archaeon. The sequence goes on from JABDCJ010000006.1 coordinate 57,297, forward strand.
GGGAGGCAGAATTGCAGCCACGCTGAAGAAATTCGGAGCCGGTATGCCCGAATTTGAACAATTTCTGGATTCGGTTTATGCAAGGTCCCTTGAAAAGGGATATACCCCGAATGAGATAATCTCACAGAGTTCCAAACTTCAAGCGCTTGAGAAAAAATACGGGCTAAACTTTGAGGGCCTTAGAACCGGCTCCGAAGAGCTGGGTAAATCGATCTCGGCCAAGAAAAAGGAAAAAACCGACCTCGAGAACGAAATTGTCCAAATTTCCAAGAAAAAATCGGAATTGCTTGTGCGCTACTCACTTGACGAACAAAAAATTCAGGATTATGCAAGCGTAAAGCAACAGCTGGCATCTTTTGGTTTTGAAGTAGCTAATCTGCAAAACGTGAGGAACTTGCTCATTGCCTTGAAAAATGAAAAGTTCGAACCGAAGGAAATCATGGAAAAGCTAAATTCGATCGGGGATCTGCAAGCGCAAAAGACAAAGACTCAGCTTGAAGTTAAAAGCGCAAAGGAAGAACTCGACGCAAAGAAAAATTATCTCATCGAAATAAGAAAGCTAGAAGAGTCCAAACTCAGTTTCGATCAAATTGAAAGAGTAAGGAGTCTGGTTGCACGGATATCCTCGGATCACAAAATCGACCCCTCCCAAGCTTACATTCGATTTGAGCAGGACATCTTGCAAAACTATAATGCGTCCCTCGGATTGAAGCCCGAAGTTTCCAAGCTAAATGATAACAAGAAGAGATTGGAATCAGAAATCGCACTAAAGAGAAAAGAATTGGAATCTCTAGAGTCTGCAGGTAGCGAGAAAATCAATAAGCTGGATGAAAGGTATTCCAAACAAAAAGAGGAAATCGAAGCTTACAGCGAGCTTCGCGCTACGGGGATCGACGGCAAGAGAATCATTTCCTGGAACCAGATAGTGAAATCTGCAAATCTCGATTATGGGATCATTGAAGGAGAATTACGCAACCAGGGGAACCTCAAAAATCTCGAAGACAAGAGCAGCGCGAAGATCAAAGAGCTCGTGGCTGAGGAGATTAAACTTAACCAATCTATCTCGAAGTTAAATCAGGAAAAGCAAAACATCGAAACTTCGATACAGACCATCAAGGATAGCGCTCTAAATGGCATCGAAGACTTGCGTCTGAAAGTACTAGAGTCATTGGCGAGCTTGAGGCAGAAGGCGGAGACCGGATTACAAGAGACTTCAAAGGAAAGTCAAAAATCTCTTGAAGAGATGAAGAGTTCGGCAGAGCAGCAAATAAGACAGCTTTCCGAGACCACCCTGTCCGACGTGAAGTCAACAATGGGTGGGTTACAAACGTCAACATTGGACTTTTCCAAAGAGCTCAAGGACTCGCTTGCGCAGGCAAGTACCGAAATCAAGAATGTTGGATTGGCGCTAGAAGCCGGCGAGAAGATTGGAAAGTATCGAAACATACTTCCCCTGTTGCAGCTGATTGACGGGAGTGGAACCCAGGATGAGTCCGAGGCCCTGATCGCGATGTGGAACCTCTCTAGCAGATTCAACGCTTGGCTTGAAAACCAGTACCCTGGCGAGAAAAAAGATATCTCCGGGCCACTTACCAGACTTCTGGAATCCATAAACAACGAAATTCAGCGAGTGGGCGGAGCATAGGCTGAGGGCGGAAGGATTCCTTGCCCGATCAAGCCGATAAATTCCACCAGATTCTTCAGTTAGTCGAAACAGCAGATTCGAGTCTTGGAGAAGATCTCTGGTTAATTGCCGAACGCATTATGCTTTACAGGCTGACAAGGGCTGGAGAGCTAAAGCGAGCAGAGCTCGCCGGTATGGTTCACCTCCTACGACGAATTGTTTCGGAAACCCGAGGAGAGCAAACTGTTTCCTCGGAGCTCCTGGAGCTCGACAACTCGGCTGCGGATGGTTTCCAAGGCAGGGCCGAATCAAATCTTTCGCTGGTTTTTACTACAATCATTGACACGGCCGAGGGCATGAATCCGGACCAGCTTTACCGGTTGATATCTGCGCTGAGAAAGATGGAGTTGCCGAAGCAGCCTGTTATTGATATTGAGCCGCTGGAGAAAGCTGAAGAGTACTTGAGCGAAAGTTTCCAACACGACAACGGCGAATGGGGAATCTAGGAAGATTTCGGAATCAGAATTCGAATTTCATCCAAAGCTTTTCAGAGACCCAATCGTTTTTGTATTAGCCTTAAAACCGACCCCCCTAGCGCAACCCCACGCGCGTGCGTGAAAATGAAATTTTATGGATCCCCTAGAACCCCAGTCTAAGTGCAATTCGAATACATCGTGATGGATTTATAGTTGCCTTAAAACCGAGGCCCCCTATGATCAATCCAACCGGGAGAGTGCGAAAATAGTATCTTTTCTGTGGATCAATTCAAGCGTCTCATTTGCTTTATTATTCCATTTTCGGCGCGATCGCGCAGTGGCGCACTTTTCTGTACAGCAGAGATTGAAACGAGCTCTGTTTATCATGATTATTGCATCGGAGCAACTGCAATTTGGTCGGTTCAAAGATACAACATTCCCGCAATAGCTTTTAGCGGCCTGAGTGTTCAATTAATTGAACACTGGGTGTTTCGCTTTAACTCTCCTGTTCAAAGTGTATAGTTCTAATACGATCCTAGCTTTCCTTTCCTCAAATGAGCTCCAGCCGCAGCCTTGTACTCTCCGCGGTCTCAGCCGCGATTATCGCAATCGTCCTTGTATCTGGAGTCGTTGCTATCGGCGTTCTGAGTACCACTCGTTCAACGAGTGTAGTTACTAGTTCTCAGCTTTCAGGTACTACTCAAAGCAATAGTCCGCCTCAAACAAGCGTATCTCAGACTACTTCTGCCAGCCAGAATTCAGTCTCAACCCCGGAAACTCAATCTTCGTCAAGTTCTTCAGGTGCGCTTGCCGTTCTAATGACCGATCCGCCAACTGTCCCAGCCGGCGTGACAGCAGTATTCATTACATATTCAAACCTGGGAATCCATGTAAGCGGAGCTGGCAACAACACCGGTTGGCACGTGTTGAATCTTCAAGGCCAGATCGACTTGATGAGCATCATAAATTCCACGCAAACCGTCGCGAGGGCCAACATTACATCCGGTAGTTTTAACGCGCTCGCATTCAATGTTACTTCGGCACTCGTCACTTTTCAAGGCAACAATTACACAGCAGACCTGGTATATCAGAATCATTTGCTGTTTGTACCCATTGTTGGCGGAATAAACGTAACCGGAGGCCAAACCTCGGCTGCAGTTATCGACATTTCGCCCACTGTATTGCTTCTCGGAAACCAGACTAATCCTGCTTTCGCATTCCTGCCTGCAGCAACAGCTTACACAGTTCCTGCCCAGTCCGTACAGACGTTGCACTTGAGTGTGGGAGACAAGGACGACCTAAAGAACGCAACTTGGTGGATGACTTTTCAGAAAGAGTCAAAATTTGAGATAACCCATGTATCGCTGAGCTCAAGCGGATTTACATTCAACGTAACCAATACAGGCAAAGAACCGGTAGCCTTGAAACTTGTCGACGTGACATCGCGGACCTCTATTTCTGGTGGCAACGTTCCGTTATCAAATTTCCCAACATTGCTTAGCATATCCGAAGTTTTCGTCCTGGAGCGGAATTCAACCGTCATCCCGATCACCCAGGTTGGAAATGGCATAGTTGAGGCACAGCTAGACTCCGCCGGCTTTCTGGTCCCAGTCGGACACTCCCAAGTATTCAGCTTCTCGGGCAATGTCACGCTTGGTGCGGCTGTCGCTTCAGTATACAAACATGCCCAGGAACAGCGTATAGTAGCTGGACAAACGTACATACTGACTATCACAGGAAATGGACTCACTGCACAGGCATTCGTGGTAGCCGGTTCTTAATCCGGTCTCCGCCTTTTTGCCCTTGCTTCGCGCGGAATTGAAACTTCCAAATTCGCTATCTTTGAAGCTGCTCACGAGATTTACTCCTCGCATTTTCTATTGTCCGCCAGCGTTGGCGCAAATTATGTAGAGAAAATCCGTTTATAGCCGAAGTAGGCTTTTGCTTGGTGGAGAAAAAGTCCCAGTGCAAGACGAAGATTCCTATGACGTTAGCGTAACCATGCTTGTCTCTAAGAATGGAAGAGACGTCGAGAAAAAGAATGTTGATTTCGGGAAGTTAAAGGAAGCCCAGGTGAAAGGATTGGCTGATCTTTTCTCCATGATGTCGGCAAACATTGAGTACATCAAAAGCTTGACTCCCCACTTTGAAAAGCTTGACAAGAGCAAGCCCACATATCTGCAATGAAATCAAATCTGGATAATTCTAATCTTCAGAATAATTTTCTGCTCTTGCCTTTTTCCATCACGTACGCGTGATCTGCCATAGCGGAATCTTCCGTTAGCTGGGAAGTAAAGATAGCTTCAACCCTGGATTCCGAGCATAGACGACGAAATCGGGTGATAAACTCTGCACGATTGTCGATGTTAGAAAATGTCTCATCCACCAATATCAGTCTAGGTCTTGCAAGTAATGCAGTTGCAAGTGAAACCCTTTCCCGCATGCCCAAGCTCAACTTTTGGAGTTTGCCGGAGTATGTGATCCCGAGATCACTTTTGACCTTTCCCACTTGACCCAAGTTTTTTTCTCGTCCGTTAAGATTCATTCCCCAGGTCAGATGCTTTTCAACATCCATGTGCTGGATATATGATTGGGGCGTGACGAGAATGACCTCTTTCTTGTCCATTGACAAATTCGAGATATCGTTTGAGGCGAGTTTAACGAACCCTTCATCGGCTTTGAGCACTCCGGCAATAATGTTAAGCAGGGTACTTTTTCCTGTTCCGTTTTGACCAGTCAGGCAGATGAATCCTTCATCTTGGATTTCGGCTTCCAAGACAAAGTCCCCGAGCTTCTTTCTTGCTCGAACATGGATCATCAGGAATACCTCAAATCATCATACAAAACTAATATCGGTTGCGATTATTGTCTAGGAGGAAAGGATTCTGTGTCCGCATAATTTCTAGCACGTGAAAAAGCAACGTATTGACGTTGCTCCATGTTTTTAAGATCCGGCACAATCGGTTCTTAAATTCGACATGAGCCCAGGTAAATACGTCCGTGGTCGATCCGAAACGACTTTTGGCGAACGGCCAAAAAAGGTAGCCATTTCGACTATCGCAGTTGTGGTCGTGATTGTTGTCATAATCATCGTCGCTGCGGGAGCAGCTTTCTATTTTGCATCCAGCAGCACATCAACAACCACCTCGTCTTCAACTTCGTCCTCGTCATCTGTATCATCTGCAACTTCCTCCTCGAGCTCCTCTTCAGGCTCTCGTTCGGCTTTGATTCTGTATTCTGCAGATGCCTATGTCAACGAGTCGACTAGACTCGCAAACGCATTTTCAAATACCAGTGGAATTGCCTTCGCACCACCAAAGTCCGCAGGCTCCTCGGCTTTGGGGCAACAGATAGCGGAAGGAAATCCAGTTAGCGTGTTTATTTCGGTTTCCAAAACCGCCGTTCAGAATACTACATTGAAGAATGAATCCTCCGGTTGGGCGGTCGCTTTCGCGACAGACCAGATGGGATTGGCGTATACAAATTCCTCCGGGCAAAGTCAGACTGTTACAGCGGTGGTCAACTCGTTCAAGTCAGCAGTTACGAGCAATACCACGGGCGCTTGGTACGATTTCTATTCAAACCTGACCTCGGGTCAAGTCAAGGTCGGGATTTCAAATCCCAACGCAGATCCCGCCGGATACAGAGCGTGGATAGTTCTCGAGGCAGCCGGCAAGAACTATGCGAATAACTCAAGTTATTTTGTAAACCGCATTAGATCAAACGGTGGTAATGTTACCGGGGCAAGTGCGGCTGACCTCGTCGCGCCGCTGCAATCCGGAAATATTCAGTTTCTATTCATTTACAAATCGGACATTTCTTCTCTGAAACTAAATCTGCTTCAACTTCCGAGTGCTGTTAATCTAGGCTCACCCTCGTATAACACGTACTATTCCCAATTTACTTACAATACAACCACAGGACTTCAGAAAGGTTCAGCTATCGTACTTTGGATAACAGTGCCAAAGGATAGTACAAATTACAACGAATCAGTACAGTTTGTGGTCTTCGTTCTGCAAAATTACAAGACGATCCTTAGCGGGTTTGGACTCGTTTACATAAGTCCGCCTAAACTTTACAATGATACTAGTTCAGACGTACCAACTGAGCTTGGACAATTGCTGGGTCAGGGCTCGCTGGCTTACGCAGGCCCTCTTTGAAATGAATTGGTTTAGGATCTTAGCGTATCTGTCTCTTGCTGTAATTCTCGTACCTATGGCCGTCCTTCTCTACGAAGGTCTCGGGCCTCTCAGAAATCCCGAAGGATACAGCTCAAGTGTCTTTAGTTCAATTGGGCTCACTTTGTTTTCATCTGCTCTCGCTGCTCTTGTCTGCGTGGTAGTCTTTACCCCTCTTGGATTTTATTTTGCCAGAAACGAGTCGAATTTCGGTGAAACTCTTGCCGATATACCCGCGAGTATTCCGCATCCAATCGTTGGGGTGGCGCTCTTGGTTCTTTTCAGTCCGCTGACTCCTTTTGGAAAATTCATGCAATCGATTGGAGTCGATGTGTTTGATACTCTCCTGGGACTGGTCCTCGCGCTCACCCTAATTTCGGCCCCAATTTATGTAAAGTCGATCCAACCTTTTTTTCAATCAATGAGCAAGGAGCCGGAGTATTTTGCTCAAGGGCTAGGAGCAACTAGGTTTCGAACCTTCATTTCAGTTGTGCTTCCAAACTCAACCCGGGGTATTCTTAGTGCCTCTTTGATTTCAATGAGCCGAGCTATGAGCGAGTTTGGATCGATTGCGATAATCGCCTACTACGTGTTGTCGCCGAAAGCATTTTTCGGCATTAGTCCCGCATCGGTTTTGATTTACAATCTTTACACTCAAACAGGTTTGCAGGCTGCAGCCACAGCGTCCGCGGTCATGATTTTGGTGTCCATCGCCATTATGATTGGCCTGAGATTCGCTAGCCAGAGAAGACGGGCCCTCATTTGAAACAGACATCTTGGTATCACAAACTAGTCCTAACTTTAGCACTCGCAACAAACTCTAAATTTGAAATTCTATCATTGCACTATAGAACCAAGCTTGGCGACTGTTCGTAAGGAACGAGGAACGATTGAGGTTAGTTCCCTGGATCTTTTCCCTGAAATGGTTCTCGGTCGACACGGCTTTCTGTCGGAAAAACAATCGCGGGTCATTTTTCTAAGATCTTGTGGATTCACACAACTTGAGATCGCTGGAGATCTGAAAATGTCAAGGGCAAGCGTCTCAATGATCGAAGGACGTGCCAGAAGACAGGTTCTACGGGCAAGGCAGACAGTACAATTTTTTGAACTCGTTCAAAAGCAACACGAAGTCAAAGTGAATCCTGGCACACGGCTTCAGCAGGTACCGATGATCGTTTTGCTGGAAGCAGACAAATTTGGAATACATCTTCGATCCAACATGGTAGAAATATTACGGATAATCAAAAAGTCAAAGACAGCCTGCATAGGTTCCGAAGGAAGGTTGTGTGAGAGCTTACTATTTCGATTCAACGAAAGAGGAAAGCTTACTCTTGTCTAGATGAGGAAAGTTTTTCACGTGGTAGGATTAAACGTGCAGGCCGCCTAAACTTTCTTGATAACTGTACATATCAGTGGCCATTTGAAAGATTACACCGGAAAGAAGAGGGACCTCGAAATATCAGATGACGTTACCAATGTAGCTTCGCTTGTCAACAAACTAGATCAAATGTTTCCTGGGATCAAAGATCGGATTTTCGACGATCAAAATAATACGAGACAATTCGTAAATATTTTCGTCAATGGCACAAACATAAGGGATAGCGAGAAAGAATACACAAACCTTAAGGATGGATATTCGGTGCACATCCTCCCGTCGGTCGCAGGTGGTTGTTATGCCTAGAAATTCTGATGTCTCTTTGATTCTGGTGGGTACGAGAAAGGGAGCTTTCATTTACACTTCAAAAGACGGACGAAGAACTTGGAAAGTCTCTGGCCCTCATTTTCGTGGTAAGGAAATCTACCATCTAGCCTATGATAAAAGAAACAAGATTTTGCTTGCGTCTGTGAGCGAACCCCAGTGGGGACCTAGCATCTCGAGAAGTTTCGATCTCGGGAAAACTTGGAAGTTATCGAATCCTCCAAAATTTCCAAAAAATGATCGGGAGGAGTCCGTGAAGAGAGTGTGGCACATTAAACCCAGCGTGGAAAGTGAGCCGGATGTTCTTTATTGCGGAGTAGAACCCGCAACTCTCTTTCGAAGCAACGATAAAGGAGAGAATTGGGAAATTAACACTTCAATGTTTGAGGACAAAACTCGACCAAAATGGCAGGCAGGGGGAGGGGGTTTGTGTCTGCATACTATCTTGATTCGAGACGATGATCCGAATGACCTGCACGTTGCAATCTCTTCAGTGGGGACACTAAACTCGAAGGACGGTGGAGAAAACTGGAAGTTTCAAAACAAAAACGTGCGTGCGGATTCTACTCCCGACAATTACCCGGAATACGGTCAGTGCGTGCACAAACTTGCGAGAAATAGTCAACGACCGGGTGTGATTTTTCAGCAAAATCACTGGGGTGTCTATAGGAGCGATGACGACGGGGAAAACTGGAAGGACATCAGGAATAATCTTCCCTCAAAATTCGGATTTCCAATTGCCGTCGATGCGAACGATCCCAAAAGAGCATATGTTGTCCCGCTTGAAGGAGACTTTTCCCGCGTGTCGCCCGATGGGAATTTTTTTGTCTGGGCTACCGATAACTCCGGTAAGGAGTGGTTTCCTCTACACAGGGGACTGCCAAAGCCCGCGTACTTTACAATCCTTCGCGATGCAATGACTGCCGATCAGGAAGACCCGTGTGGATTGTATGTCGGCACTACCACTGGTCACCTTTATGCTAGCCGAAATTCTGGAGGCTCGTGGTCTCGATTGAGTGACACTCTACCCCCAATCCTTTCGGTGTCTGTCTCATCAACTTGATTTAGTTAAGTAGAGATGGTATGTTTGTATAAGCAGGCCCGGTTAATTCTGTACATTTTCATTCTGGCCATTGTCGCTATCTCCATCATCGGCTTCGTAACTGCATACTTAGCCTAGGATTGCGCGATGAGAGTCTGGTTCATTGTCTCGCCGTCACTGAATCGAATAAAACAATTGTAGGTTGAAGTGTAGCGCAGAGGAGTATTGATGTAGCCTTCCAGCTGGTAATCACCTCCCGCGAGGATTACTGGCGAGCTTTCCGAAACAGTTAGGCACGAATTTGACACGATCACCATTGCAGTTGCATTCGTAGCTCCGGAACCGCTTATCACAACGTTCACGATGCTGACGTTATTCGTGGAGGGATTTTGTATGTAGACTTCGAGCTCTGCAGCACCAGCGCAGGTTGCATTGAGCGATCTTGTAGAAGGCGAGCCGCCAAATAGTGCCAGTTCCTCGTAGCTCAATTGCGAGGATTGGACCGTGCCGGGCATGATACTTGTCCAAACCAGCGCGAAAACTACCAGTCCGACGAACCCGCCCACTATTGTACCTGTTAGAAGGTTGCTCGAGATCGCGAAGTGTTTGCTTTTCTCGAATCGCATTGAGATTATGCTATTTTTTTGGATTTTTACACGTTCCGCAGACGTCTTACCACTTAAATTTCCATTTTATCGAGAGTTTGAATGTCAAAATGTCCAAGGGTTCTAGGAGAAAAGATACCCGTGGGGAGAAGAAGAGGAAAGAGGTACGAAAGACGCGGCAGACAGGATTCATCATACTTGCAGGAGTAATCGTGGCGGTTATTGCAATCTCCGCGATTGTCTTTATCCATGGCAGCAGTTTAAGCTCGACATCAACAACTAGTGCATTTGGTTTTTCCAATCCGTCCAACAAGCCTGTCATAATCTACGTCAATCAAGGAAATGCTGTCGTAAACAGGGGTAATTTTTCAACGCTTCTTGCTTTCGCAAAATCACATCACTTCAATACTATTTTCTTTCAGATCTATCGTAGCGGTCAGTTACTTTTCAACGAGGGCGATCTGCAATATTTTGTAGAGGCAGCGCATCTAGACAATCTAAGCGTATTTTATTCACTGTACTTTACCAATCCATCTGAGCAGATTCCTAACTCGGTATACAATCTTGGGGAGAACGGCATCAGTCTTGACATGTCAACTCTGCCCGCTGCAGCCCAAAGCAATCTGCTGGCGACGCTGAAACTCGACTTGAAAAATGGGACGACTGCCGTTACTTCGACCAACCTTACAACTACACTAAAGCCAGATCTTCTAATTCTGGAAACCTACGACTTTCAAGCGGACCAGTCGTACATTCACTCCGGAGTGATAGGATCTGTAGAACCTTTGACAATAGCCTCGTCGCAAGAGTATCAACGGGAGCTTCAGTTCTCCATTTCTAACGGTTCGGGCGTAATGGTTTTTGATTATTATGGCCTATCAAAAGCAGGTTATTAGGACTGAAAGTGGGAATTCGTTATTATAGTCGTAGACCATAGTCTCCTGAACACGAGGGAACGCAATCTCCGATTTGAGCGACTCAGGTAACGTCCAACAAACTAACGGAGGTCAAAAAGACGTTACTGTAGAGGGGACTAGGATGTCTTTCTTGGAGCACCTAAGTGAGCTTTCTAGCCGCCTTAAGAAAGCACTTTTGGCCTTCATCGTAGCATTCGTTGTCGTTTCATCAGTTCCCAACCCCTTACATCCGTTTGGAGGGCCTGGATCGCTTTTTGGATATAACTTTCTTGTGATTTCACTCGTTCGCTATGCCGAAGCATACTATAAGGGATTCAATTTCTATGCCGGAGGTGTCACTGCGCCAATTACCGTATTCATTAATGTATCACTCGCTCTGGCGATCATCGCTTCACTTCCCTTCATCTTCTATGAAATCTATGGGTTCATCGCCCCCGGTCTTTACATTCGCGAAAGAAAGGCGGTTCGAAAATATGTACTTCCTTTTGTAGGATTATTTTCGATCGGGGCTATCTTCGGGCTCGTTATTATTTTTCCGACGATAATGAGAATTTTATTAAGTTTCTACACGGCGTTCGGAATACAAAACCTCGTTGAACTTACCGATTTCATAAATCTGCTTCTCTTAATACCAGTGCTCGCCGGGCTCGCTTTTACGTTTCCAGTATTTCTAGTCCCCCTTGTTGAATTCAAGATATTGAGCGCAAAACAACTTTCACACGCAAGAAAATGGGTTTATGTTGTCATCGCCCTCGGCGTGAGCATTGCAAACCCAGACCCAACCGATCTCTCCAGTCTTCCTATTCTAATTCCGGTTTTCATCCTATATGAGATAACAATCCTTGTCGCAAAGAGAGTAGAAAGAAATCGCCTAAAAGCTGTTATTGCAGAGAAAGTTCCGGGCTAGAATTTTTTCGAATACTTTTTCCTTGTTTCACTTTTTCCTGAACTAATTCTCTTTTTGGAGATGGTTACGAATATCTACTCCATTAGAAAATTTTTGGGTTGGAGTCGGCGGATGGGCATACCTGCCGGTACAGCAGAGAAACAAACTTTCATTTTGTGCAAAACTCTTTGATTTTGTTGAGGTAAATTCTACTTTTTACAAACTGCCTAAACTAAGCCTGGCAAGAAAGTGGCGATCTAAGGTTCCTGAGAATTTTCAATTTAGCGTTCGTGCAAATCAGAAGTTAACTCATGACAGTCATCTTGAACCTACCGAACAAAACTTTGCTGAGTATGATCGAAATTATTCAATTTGTAGAGCTCTTCGTGCTTTTGTACTTCATTTTCAATTTCCACCGTCTTTCAAAGTGACAAACGACGTCATTGAAAGCTGGCGCGGATTCTTCGGTTCCCTGAAAAAAGAAGGAGGGCTTAATTTTGCAATGGAAGTTAGAAACAAAGAATCTAGCGGTGCAGCTCACCTTCAATCATTTCTACGGGATTATGACATTATACCCACGGGCGATTCTTTCCATAAAGAGATTCAGGTTTCGAACAACTCAAGAATTCTATATTCAAGGGTTTTCGGACTGGGAGATCATACCAAGTGGAGTTTTTCCACTTCGGAGTTAAGAGAACTGAAAGAAAAGATCGAAAAAACGCCTGCAACGAGGAGGTATGTTACGTTCCACAACATAACAATGTATGAGGATGGCGCGAGATTGAAGCACATGCTAAAACAGGAAGGCCACGAGCTCCTCGCACATGTTACTGGAGTGGAATCTCTAAAAGAGGCCCTTGAAGCAGAAGCTATTCAATTTCCTGCTTCTGCGCGAGAACTATCATCAAAACTGGCTTGGAGGACAGTCATAATGCCTGATGGCCGGCGGATTCACCTAAACCAGATTATCGATTGCCTTTCAGAAACCAATCGTCTTGATTCGATTGAGCAGATCCTGAAAGCTTGTTCGCCGGTTTTTGCTAGCAATTAATGCCGGCCTGAAAGTCAGTCATCACTTTTCGCTGTCCTAATATAGCTCGTTCCAGATTGCGTCAGATGATGGTATATCGGATTGGGCAAACCAATTGTGCACTTTGAAATCCCAGTGACTGAACCGGAAAAAATGAGCAAGTTCTACGGCGATCTTTTTGACTGGAAGTTCGACAAACAATCAATGCCAGGCATGGACTATTGGATGATCGAAACAACTGGACAAGGGATGACAGATCTTAGGGGAGGAATGTATCAAAAGCAAGAAGGCAACGAAACCGACAAGCCGAGATTTTACATAGGTGTCGAAGATATAGACACGCATATTGACAGATTCAAAGATGCGGGCGGATTAGTTCTGGTAGAGAAGACAGAAGTCCCAGGCATAGGATGGTCCGTAATCGGAAAAGATCCCGAAGGAAATGTTCTGGGCTTATTCCAATCTACGCAGCCAGCTCCTCAGCCTGCTAAAAGCCGTTCCACGCCTAAAAGAAGCAGATCCACTTCCAGTAGCAGTAGATCGAAGAAAAAGACTGCAAAGTCCTCGAAAAAACGCAGAAAGTAAATGAATGCGCCCTCGGGCGCTCTTCTATTCTTTGTAATCCATCACGAAACGTTTGAGACTAATTCCGGCGTCTCTTGGATTTGAGTTGAAAGGAAAACGAACACGTAGGTAAAGACAATCGTCAAAAAGAGTCCTGCAATATTTAGTGTGTAATTCGGTGAACCGCTGCAACCGCAGGACAGGCTACCTAGGCAATTGCAAAAGGGATATAGAATTCCGAAAAGCGCAAGAACCATTCCCATGACTACGAAGGGCAGTGGCCAAAACTGTCTAGCCCTCAATTCACTCTCAAACCGGTTTTGTTGTTGGAAAGATTGGTCGACTGCTTTAGTTCTAGTCTTTAGAACAGGAATACGCGAGGGTACGGATCGTCAGGGGCCGGACGAAAATTCTTGAACGATGATTTCACCCTATGAGGAAAGAGTGAGGGCACTCAAGTCTTGGAAAAATTCGACAATGTGTGTTTCATTCCAAAGTTCTTCTGCTTCGAAAACTGGAATACTCGAAGACGCGATGTAATACCTTGAAGCTATTGGATGCCATTGGTAGAATCCAATGAGAGTTTTTCTTCAGCTGATTTTTCAATTTCACGAAAATCCGCCGCAAATATCCCGATTAGACGAACCTTGCGGGGATTCGCCTCAAACTCTCTGAACAGATTTTTCGCCTCCTGCAGCATTGTATCCAAGCTCGTCGTAAACACGGGTAACGTGTTTTCTCGTGTATAAGTCTGAAAGTGGGTGAATCTTATCTTAATTCCGACAACTCTGAACTCAACTTTCGAGGCAATTATTCTGCCATGTAACCGAAGAGCCAGATCTTCAATTTTGGTGAAGACTAGAGACTTGTCAGCGACATCATGATCAAAAGTGTGCTCAGCGCTGAGCGATCTCATGGGTCTTTCTTTCACGTCGATCCGCTCCAGTCCGTTAGCGACCCCCCAAAGCCAAACCCCTGTTTTTCCAAAATATTTGACAAGCTGTTGCCCTGAAATTTTTTGAAGATCGGCAATCGTTTTCACGTTTATCGAATCCAAAAATTCCTCTGTCTTTTTCCCCACGCCACTGATGGCTGATACCGGAAGTGGGGCGAGGAAATCGTGCAACTCTTCCGGTTTAATTACCGTGAGACCATCTGGCTTTTGAAACTCAGAAGCAATCTTTGCGCTTGATTTGTTAGGTGCGACTCCTATCGAGCACATCAGTCCTTCTTTAGACTCAAGATCCGTTTTGATGGATACTGCTAATTCTCGCGCGAGATCAAAATTACCTACTACCTTGTCGCTAACGTCCAAGAACGCCTCGTCGATGCTCACTTGCTCGAACTTATCAGAGTATGATCGCAGTAAATCCATGACGCGCCTTGATACTTTTCCATAAAGAGCGAAATTTGGACGCAAGTAAATAGCATCAGGAGCTAATGAGAATGCCCTCGATATTGGTGTTCCGGATCTTATGCCTAGTTTCCTCGCTTCGTAAGAGCAAGAGACTACAACTCCGCGTCCTCTTCCTCCCTTTGGGTCGGCACCTACGATTACAGGTTTGCCTCGAAGCGAAGGATTTTGGATCACTTCAACCGAAGGATAAAACGCATTAAGATCGACGTGAAAGATTACGCGCCGTTGATTTTCACTATTTTGCGCTGCAGGTTCCTCCAGCTAGCCTCGGACAAAATAAGATGAGCTCTTCAGAAATCGAGCATGCTTTTCTGTTGCTCGAAACCGGGCATTGAAGCTCCCTCCACGTTTGAACTGCCGACCGGGAGTTGCATTTTCTTATAGTCGGTTTCCATTAAGCCAAGTAGTCTTTTGAATTCGTTAACGGATTCAGGGCCAAAACCTGCGAAATGATTATTGAAGAAAATGAAAGCGTCATCAACAGATCCAATCGAGCTTTTCACGGCGTCGGACATTTCGTTCATCTGTTTGGAACGATCCTTCTGGGTCTCGTTAAACTTCGTGATGTCTCGCTCGCCAACCATTCTTGTATAGATAAAATCCGAAGTTACTTTGGTGGGAGTCGTTACATATTGCGTAATTGACCAGCAAAACGATACATTGTTTGCCTCAAGTAAGTTGTAGACGTCGTCTCTGAACCAGGACTTGTGCCGGAATTCCACGGCGTGGCGAAAGTGAGCAGTCTTCAGGTCTGACGAAATAAATTTCTCAAGAATCGGAAATCCCTTTTCATACTTGAACGACGGCGGGAGCTGTATAACTATTGGGCCAAGTTTATCCCCAAGGCCTGCCAGAGTTTTGTAGAAGAAATTCACTGTACTTCCCGCGTTTTCCAATTTGAAATCGTGTGTCATCTTCTTCGGAAATTTTGGGCAAAAGACAAAATTGTCTGGTGTGTTTTTTTTCCACTGTGATACCATAAACTGGTTCGGGATGCGGTAAAACGAAGAGTCGATTTCAACCGCATCAAAAGCTGTGGAATACAGTCGCAGAAAGTCTTTCGGTTTTGCCTGCTTTGGATAAAACGGACCGACCCAGTCTTCGTACGACCATCCGCTACAACCTACCCGGATTCTACGATCCTGATCGCCGCTCTTAATCTGCGACATTCGGTCTTACTAGCGACTACTTCCTCCGGAAATTTTATTCAACGTTACGAACGCTTAATATGCACAGGATTCTCGCTTCTTCCCGCGACCCATTCAATAGAGCAAATCGGTAAGAGATTTTGGCGGTAAAAAAAGAAAAGAGCCGAAATGGTGACGTTCAGTTCGATGTTCTAGGTAAGAAAATACTCGGTCTGGATAAATCAATACTCTCGCTAACAATTAACGATGACAAGGGCGAAGTACTTGGAAAAGCATTCTCTCCCGAATACGAAAAAAAGTACCATGATTCGGCAAAGGATCTCAGATCGAGAGCAGGTTTGTTCTCCGCGCTTATTTTCGGCATCGCGGCTGAGCCTGAGAAAGTATTTGGCGAGACGAAGGCAATAGTAAGAATATATTCGGATGTGAAGTTGATCTTGATTCCGTTTTCGAATAGAAAGCTAATGGCGACACTGTTAACGAAAGGCCAAGCGAACACTGATCGATTGATCGAAGATATTAGTCCTTTGCTACGATCGCCTTAAACCTCTAGCCTACGCCACTTGTGGGTTGCTCATCTTCAAGCCTCACCGGATGTTCTCCCTGTCCTAGCATTTCCACGGACGCTTTTTCAAGAGCCTGCATTTCTTCTTCGCTCATTTTTACCTGTTGAGATAACGACCAGCGATGGCCAAATGGATCAGTTAGTTGGCCGTACCTTTCTCCCCAGAACTGGTTATTGAGAGGCATGACGATCCTTGCCCCAGCCGTAAGAGCTTGCTCCCAAAGTTTGTTAACGTCTTTCGCGTAAATGTGGAGAGTCACCGTCGAAGTTCCGAGAGAAATGGGTGACTTGGTATCAGAGCCCGGAAATTCGTCTGATAATAGCACCATTGAATCACCGATCTTCATTTGGGCGTTCAATATCTTGCCGTCAGGAGTCGAGTGTCTGAGCATCTCCTTTGCCCCGAAGGCTCTTTTGTAGAACGCTATCGCTTCTGGACCGTTGTTTACGACTAGATAAGGAGTGACCGAGTGGAATCCTTTTGGGATTGGAGGAATGGCTTTCGATTTCTTCCGTAAGGAAGATTTTTTCTTAGCCTTCGTCGGTTCTGTTTCAGACATATGAGTGAAACGTCATTAAGCCGTTTCTTTTATGAATTAGGCCGCCGGCTATTTCGAGAAAAAATGCAGATTGCGATAGAAATTGTCGTTGTGTTTTTGCAAGGTCGAAAGCTTGAATAATGATCATCGTGGGGTCCTTAATTCACAAAACACTACAGGCGCCCTTTAGTCGATGTCCGCCATTGAAGTCACTTCGCTGAAAAAGCACTATGGGCAACTTAACGCGGTTGATAATATTTCGTTTTCAGTGGACCAATGCGAAATCTTCTCTCTGTTAGGTCCAAACGGTGCGGGCAAGACGACTACTGTTGAGATTCTGGAAGGATTGAGGCAAAGAGACTCCGGTGAAGTCAAAGTTCTGGGAATGGATCCATGGAAAGATGGATACACGCTTCATAAAAGGATAGGAGTGATTCCGCAAGGATTTCGGTTTTTTGACAAGGTGACGCCGCTAGAGGCAGTAAAATATTACGCTGATCTATTCGACGTTAAGGTCGATCCTGAGGGAATCATTAAGGAGTTAACCTTGGAAGACAGCAAAAATGTCATTTTCGAGAATCTTTCTGGTGGCCAAAAGCAGAAGGTAGGCCTCTCGCTCGCATTGGTAAACAGTCCGGAGCTCTTGTTCTTGGACGAACCAACGACTGGTCTTGATCCTCAAGCACGTCGAACAATGTGGGATGTAATCAGATCATTGAAACGGCAGGGCAGGTCGATTTTGCTTACTACTCACTATCTCGAAGAAGCCCAATTGCTGGCAGATAAGGTTGCGATAATGAACAAGGGCAAGATTATCGCCGCAGGCAGCCCCGAAGAACTGATCAACAGATACGGATCCGGTAAAAGACAGGTTATGGTTAGCGATACCTTGGAAGATGTCTTTGTGAAATTAGTTGGAGCCCCGATCGAGGAAGAGGGGTCCGTCGTCAAGGCAAGTTAGGACCAGATCTGAATTTGCCCAGCTTGAAAAGAATAATCGCTGATCTTTCAGTCTTCCGCCGCGAGTACCTCAGAAATAGAACGGGATTTTTCTTCGCTCTCGTCTTCCCGGTGATTTTGATTGTCATTTTCGGTGCGATATTCTCCGGTGGAAGCAGCGGTCCGATAAGGGTGTACGCGCAGAACAACGATACCGGACAGTACGGTACAAGTTTTCTCCATGCTATGAACGAAACAAACGTCACCCAAATTACACTCATACCGAACAATGAAAGTCTCCCAAAGTACCTTCAATCAAATTCAGGAGGGGTGGGTCTTTACATTCCTTCAAATTTCTCTTCGAATCTTCAAGCTGGCAAAATGGTAAACGTTACCGTGTATAACAACCCGTCAGACACCTCGGGGCAGATCGTCATCGGAGTCGCCAATGGCGTTGTAAATTACTTCAATTTAGCTAGAGTGGGTGCCACTCCGATCATCGGCCTGTCGACACAAAACGTCGTATCAAAGTCCTACAGTTACATAGACTTCCTAATTCCTGGTTTGATTGGGTTCTCGATATTGACGAGCCCCATGTTTTCCATGGTTAACATTTCCTCGGAGTACAAGAAATCCAAGTTCTTCAAGCAGCTTTCACTCACGCCGCTGACCAAGGGCGAATGGCTAACTTCGAAGGTAATCTGGTATGTCGTGCTATCAATAATTTCATTCTTTCTAATGACCCTTTTCGGAAGAGTATTTTTCCACGCTCAAATCACCATTAACGCAGCAGTAATACCATTTCTCGTAATCGGTCCACTTTTTTTTGTTTCGCTAGGAATGCTTGTGGGCACCATCACAAAGAGCGTAGAATCAGCCGGAGTTGTAGGGAATATTATCACTTTCCCAATGATGTTCCTGTCAGGTACTTTTTTCCCGATAAGCCTAATGCCTACATACTTGCAACAATTTGCCCACATACTTCCGCTGTTCTACCTAATTGAAGGTCTGAACAACGTAATGGTTTACGCCAACTATTCTCAGGCACTTGTTGACGTGGCAGTATTGCTTGTAATTTCAGTAGTCGTATTTGTGCTTGCAGTGAGGTTTTTCAAATGGCGAGAGGACTAGAGTTTAGGCGCCCGCTGCATCATCTTCGCGAAGATCTGCAAGCGCCCTAGAAACAAGCTCGTAGTGTTTTACAATAGATTCCACACCCTTGAAATTCTTCGAATCTCTGTGCGGCGGCTGCCATAAATATATCAAATTCCCGTCAGGATCGGAAAACCAAACCGCTTTGCCAGAAGAATCCTCGTATACCTTTCTTGATTTGAATTTCACGCCCCGTTTTGTCAAGTCTGCGTAAACAGCGTCAATCGCGTTCTCTACGACAAAAACGAGATGTCTACTCGAGGGCGTGGACGAGATTGCTTTCCCGTTATCCGAAGATTTGGATGTCTCCTGTTGAGAAAGTGTTAGTCTTATGTTACCCAAGTCGAAGTGGATATCTTTAGAGTCATCCTCCTTCCTAGATCCGGGTGATCCTTCCTCTTCAATCTCTCGAAAACCCATGACTTCCTTGTAAAAACGCCGACTACCATCAATATCCTTGCAGGATATCTCAATTGCAGCCAGCGGAAGCTGTCCTATCAACGACATTCGAATTATCTCTTTGGTAGCCAAATATCGGACATCGCCCAGTTACTCAGAAAAACTGCCGTCCGCCCCAAATGGTTGTATTTCGTCTGAATTAAAGTTGATGGGCTTTGGCCTAAAATTGCAGAAAAATTTCAATAGAATTCTCTCCTACTGGAGATTTTTTCGCAGGATTAAGGGCCTAGACTCGGGCCTGAACGACCTTTGGGTGCTGTTCAAATCTGGAAAGACTGGCGGTCAGAAGCGCAGCCAATGCGAGAAAAAAAGCCGCAACCATGAACGTCACATAATACCCGAGATAAATTGAGGTGAACCCAGATATCAAAGATCCGAGCATCGTCGCAACCCCAACTAGTGCGCTATAAACTCCGAGAGAGGAACCGTGACCCTTTGATCCAAGCGAGTGAAACACCATCGTACTAGATGAGGTGTAATAGATAGCGTACGCAATACCCGCTGCAATTGGATAGAAAATTATTGAAGGCACTACATACCAGATTCCGGAAACGAGATAAACGGAAATTCCCATGGAGGCATAGCAGACTGACCTTAGAACTAGTCCACCCACTGAGGTTTTCACTAGTGTTCGCCTCGCGATGTAGGGCGCCGCATACCTGAATGAAATGACTTGGACAATCATCGCCACGAGATAGACCGCGTAAATCTCACTTTGGCTGAGACCGTTTCGTGACATTGATGGCGTGAGTGAAGTGTTGAATATCCCTCCGGCGATGTTGAATGCTACAATTGACAAGTAAAGTATTGGAACTTGACTAGTCAGCTCATGCTGCAACCCACCAAACACGCGTTTGAAATCATGGACTCGAGGAACGTGCAGAAACATTAGCGGAAGCGCGAGAAGTCTATGCGAGAAACTTGGTTTTTGCATCACGATCATCTGTCGCTCAAAAACAAAACTCGGCTCTTGCAGCAACCAAACAGCTAGAACCGAGGAGGCAAGGCACAATGCGGAGAGTGGGATAACAAGCCACTGGAAGGGCAGAAAAGCCACCCAGACCAGACTTAGCAACAATCCGAAAACATTGCCGATCGTCCCGATCATCGAAAATTTTGCGAAAGCCGAAGCCCAGCTATTCTTTGGCTGAGTTTCCATGATGAGTAGATTGTACGGAGTAGCTGATGCTGTCGCAAAAAGCCCAAAAATAGCGTAAAGAAGACCAAATCCAAAAACCGATTGAGTGAAGAAGAGCCCCGCAAGATCAACGCCGACAAGAAGGAAGCTTGAAGCTATGATTGGTTTACGTCTATGCACCCGATCAGTTGCAAACCCCCAAAGCATGGCCGCGGGAATGGTGATGCCATTGTATATCGTTGTAATGAGACTGATGTAAACGGTCCCAGTTGTTGATCCGTAATACTGGAGGAGTGCAATTTGAATGTAGGTGGACAGGGGTCCAAAAGCGACGTTAAACGGGAGCGCGCTATAAAACCAGCTTACCTTTTTTCTGGCAGCATTCGAAGCATTCTTTTTTGCGTCGCGCTTACGCACAGTCGGTTCATCAGAAACACTTGGTACAGTAGTTGCGGAGTCAGTCAATTCTGATAAACCGGCAGTTCGGCCAATTCAGGCCACTTTCCCGGGTATTAGATTATTTTGGCCTGAATCCGGAGAACTAGAGAAGTCAATTGAGATAAGATCTCAAAGAGATCACGAGAATCATCACTCCGCGATTCGATCCAAAATATGTGACTAAAAGCAAGATTTCTCACATGTCGCGTTAAATAGGTCCTCTCAGCCAAGCTCTAAGGGCCTCATACCAGAAAAGAGCACTCGCGAGAATGAGCATCAATACAAAAAAAATATCGAGCTCGCTAAATGTCCTCTCAACCACAATCACCCCAAAAAATCCCGAGACAATGGTGAAAAATACCGCGTAGAAAATGAATCTCGGAACTATCAGCGTACCAAATTTCAAAAAGTCTTTCAGTACATCGACCCTGATCTGATCCGCCACAAAGTATTCACCTCCCTTTTCAGTCAACAAACCCAGATCCACAAGTTTGCTCAAATGGTACTGAGCAAGAGATGAACTGGAAAGGTGAAGTTCTCTCTGTACTTCGCGAACTCCACTTTTCTTGTGAGTTACTACGTAGATGTACGTCCGGAGGGTATTGCCTTTGAGCTGGGACTCAGCTATTACTTTCTTCTCTGCATCTATGTTTCGTTCTTTTGACAAAAGAAAAAGAGGCACTTCCCGCTATTTCTGGGGCTTCCCAGCTTTCGGGTTTCAGACACGCTCGTCTGACTGAATGTATATTCGTATCGATTTATTTTGCGCTCGGATTTCAGATACGGTACAATAATCCTTGTCGGTTTTGATTTCTTGACCTGAACTTCGACAAGGAATCATTAGTTCAAGTAAAGTAGGCTTGAAAAAGTTATGCTCGGAAGATTATCGAGGGATTCCTCTCAAATTGGACAACACTCGACGTACAAGAAATACCTCGAGAATCGAAGAGTGATTTAATCGATTATTTCTCTAACTGATTCGCGCATCTAATGGGCGTTTAGACAGTAAAGAAACTTAGCCTTGGTAGAATCCGTAAAATTCAGGATCGAAGCCGTTGTAGACTTTTCGAGGTTTCTTTTGTCGAATTCGCACTCGCTGAATCCTGTCTTTGATATTCGGCATTCGCTATACCCAAGGCCATCTTTGCGGCGGCTATTTAATCTTCAACCGAACCATAAGACCGCTTCTGCAACTGTCGAATCGCAGTTCAAATCGTATTTATCTTGCTATTCCAGAATTGAAAAGTCAAATGAAAATTTGATCGAATCATCTCGAGGAGTTGTGGACATTAGCTCGTCTCAATTATAATAGTCGCGCTCACCCACAAAAGCAGAGTGCCAGCGATCAATAGATAACCTGACAGATGCGACATCACTCTTTTCCTGGAATCTTCCCTGTTGATGAGAGCCGCGATTCCACTGATCAGAGCCAGCTCAAGCAGGAGCAATTGCGAGTCAAGAAGGATTTTCAAATATGCTGTCCCAACTAGCGCAGAGTTTGTCGCACCGAGGACCGTGAGAAGCGTGAGAATCGTAGCCGAGGCGCCAGCGACGCCCGCGGCTAAGACGTCATAATGGGGTTCGTGAACTGAAGTGGTCTGCAACTGCATCCGCCAGAATTCAACCGGTTCTGCCTAAAGAATTTCGGGAAAGATTGATTTTTCGAAATTGACATACTTTTTGCTCGAAAATATTTCCTGCGCATGAGAATAACCAAGTCGTGAGTAAAATCGCTCTATTTTTGCCGGTCGTTGTGAGTCAAGAGCGATGTTGAGGCAATGAAATCCCTCAAAAAGACTCCCTGTTAAAAACGTGGTATATTTGACTCCCTGTAATTTTACGCCAAGAATCTCGCGGCCCTCAGTCTTCATCGTTCAACATTGATATCTTACGCATGGCCACCTTTATTGTCAAGACGAGGTTACCGGACTCAACCGGGTCAAGTTCAAAACGCTTTTTGATTTCCTGTGTGATTGCACGCTCAATAGCCCAAGCTCCAATTCCGAATGTGTCCTCGATTGATTTCAAAAAACCCTCTGGATCCCTGAGTATTCCCTTGTCGCTTGTGCCGTTCTCTTTCATCTTGCTTATGAGAAGCATTCGCCAGTAAACTTTTCGCTGATCGTCTCGTCCAAGAACACCGAGTCCCTCGTCTATGCACTCGATCAGAGTCATCTCGTCCATAGTAGATACTAGAGTACGAGCTCTGGGTTTCATTTCGGAATCTGAACTCAAGTGTGGATGAACGCTCGATTGCCAGCCTAAGTCTGTTACTCGATAGATCAAATTATGCGGTTTATTGCGTTACGGAGCGACAATCTATGTCATAAATCCCGGAATAATTCAACCAGCGATTATTTTTGAAACGAAGAAAAACCTCATCAAGGGAAAAAGAAGAGAACAATGAGTTTGCAATGAGAGGTAGATCCGGGGCTTCAACTATTCTCGAGACAGTCGAGCCTTGACTAAATAAAAAATGTTAAGCAGTTGTCACGGGTACAGTGAGTAGCCCTTTATCTCTTCTTTTATCTGCTGAAGCTCCTTCTCGCTAAATGGGTTGTATCTTCTTCTGGGCGGAGCAACTTTTTCCAGCTGCGTAACAAATTCATCAAGCATTGTCGACACGTAGGAATCTATCGAATCGTACTGACCATAAGGCGCGATTTTTCGAATCCTTCCTGCAAGAGCTTTCGGAATCTGTACCTCCTGAATATTTTCAAGGACTGCTTGTGACGACAAAATTTCACGCAATCCCATGCTATGTCAAAACCCGATTTAAGCCCTAGGAACGAGCCGTACGTACCCAGCATCTATTTTGAGAAGCACGTAGAGACTCAGAAGAGAATAGACT